>JAFSBJ010000049.1 GCA_017437345.1 Clostridia bacterium
AGAGGTCGTCCTTCAAGAGAAGAATTTGCAAGGATATTTTGGGGAGTGGTATTTATAAAAACAACAACTCCGCTTTTTTTCATCTCAGCTTTATTTTCCTTCCTTACAACCACACCGCCCCCTGTGGAAACGATGATATTTGTTTTTTCTGAAAGCTCCTTAATTACGATGCTTTCCTTATTACGGAAATCGTCTTCGCCAAAATTTTTGAAAATATCGGGAATCGACTGAGAATATTTATTTTCAAGATATTCATCAGCATCTATATGCTTTAAGCCAAGCTTTTCTGATATAATTTTTCCTATTGTTGATTTTCCGCATCCGGGCATACCTATGAGATATATATTATTCATAGTCGGCCTCTAGAAAATAGTTGAGTGCCATTTTATAGCCATATTCACCAAAGCCGCATATCTGACCTTTGCAGGCGGGAGCAGTTACGGATTTTGAGCGGAACTCTTCTCTTTTATGAATATTTGAAAGGTGTACCTCAACAAAGGGAATATCTGTGCCGGCAATGGCATCGTGAATAGCATAGCTATAGTGGGTATATGCTCCGGGATTGATAATTATACCATCATATTTTTCAAAATGGCATTTCTGGATGCGGTCGATTATTTCACCTTCGCAGTTGCTCTGGAAACACTCCAGCTCAACACCCTTTAAAAATGCATATTCTTTGATTTCGCGGCAGATATCGTCATAGGTTTTTAAGCCATAGATACCTTTTTCTCTTATGCCGAGAAAATTAAGGTTTGGACCTTGTATAAGCATTATTTTCATTTTACTTACCTCCCATTTCGGCATATATTTTATTTATCGCATCAATATCAAGCTTTTCTCTATTCCATATAGATTCTGAAAAAAGAGCCTGGGCAACCAGCATATAAAGACCGTTGACTGTTTTGAGACCCAAATCCTTTGCTTTTTTAAGAAAGAGGGTTTCAGAAGGATTATAGATAAGGTCAACAGCCACTTTAAATGGCTCAAGCTTATCATAGGGTGAAGCATCTATATTGGGATACATTCCAACGGGGGTTGTGTTGATTACAACATCTCCGCCGGAAATGGATGAATATGATATATTTTTATATTTTCCATCATTTTTCGGACTGCGGGACACAAGAGTTATTTCTTTTGCACCAAGGTCTTCACAAAGAGCCACAACAGCTTTGCTTGCTCCGCCTGTGCCTAAAACTACAACAGCTTTATCCTTAATATCTACCCCGTTATATTCAAGGGCAAGCCTGAGACCGTGGTAGTCGGTATTGTAGCCGGTCATTTTGCCGCCGGATATATTTATTGTGTTGACAGAGCCGATTTTTTCTGCTTCTTCGCATAGCTCAGAACACATATTCATAAGGTCGATTTTATAGGGAATGGTGACATTAAAACCTTTATATCCGTCATTTACCATTAATTTAACCCTTGCTTCAAGCTCATCTGAGGGAATTTCAATAAGGTCATATGAAGAATCCATACTCTTTATGGAAAAATATTTTTCGTGGATTATTTTACTATAGGAATGGCCTAGTTTTTCGCCTATAAGTGCGTATTTCACCTTTGATGCCTCCAATAAATTCAGTCGTTTAGCATATCAAGAAAACAAAGGGCTGCACAGCTTTCCACAACTGCCACCGCTCTTGGAACGATGCAGGCATCGTGGCGGCCTTTTAAGATAAGCTCTTCATTTTCCATTTTTTCAAGATTAACGCTTTGCTGTGATTTGAATATTGAGGGAGTGGGTTTTATAGCTACTCTGAAAACAACGCTCATACCATTTGTTATTCCGCCAAGGATTCCACCGTTATTATTGGAAAGGGTTTTTACTATGGTTCCATCTGTGGTATACTGGTCATTTGCGCAGCTTCCACGAAGCTTTGTTATATCAAAGCCTGCGCCAAATTCAACGCCCTTTACAGCAGGGATGCTATAAAGAATCTGAGAAAGCCGACTTTCTACCGAGCCAAAAAAAGGACTGCCGATTCCTGCAGGAGCATTATAAATAGCACATTCTATTACTCCCCCGACGGAATCTCCATCTTCCTTTGCACTGCTTATTTCAGAAAACATTTTTTCTTTTGCATCTTCATCTATAACAGGGAAAGCATCGCCAAAAAGCCTAACTGAAAGCTCACTATTATATTCATCAGGCAAATTCTTTTCTGAAACAACATTTCCTATGCTTTTTATATGGGCAGATATTTTGATATTATAATCTTCAAGATACTGTTTTGCTATTGCACCTGCAAAGCACAGGGGTGCTGTTATTCTTCCTGAAAAATGGCCGCCGCCTTTATAGTCATTAAATCCATTATGCTTTATGCATGCACTATAATCGGCATGACCGGGACGGGGAACATTATTGAGATTTGGATAGTCTTTGGAATTATGCTCACCGTTTCTTATTGAAAAAGCAAGAGGGAAACCGTTTGTCACACCATCTGTTACGCCTGAAAGGATTTCTGCCTGATCCTTTTCGTTGCGCGCTGTTGAATAAAATGCTCTATGATTGCGGCGTTTCATTTCGATGTCGATTTTATCAAAATCAAGCTTTTTTCCTGCTTTGATTGACGATAAAACTCCGCCTATGGCAACACCATGAGATTCACCGAATATTGAAAATTGTATATTTTTTCCCCAGATTCCGCTCATTTGCTTCTCCTCCTTATATATTAAAATAATGTATAATTATACAACTTTTTCATATCTTTGTCAATACAAAGGGTCACATATAAGCATAAAAAAAGGGTTACATATAAGCATAAAAAAAGCAGATGAACCGCACTTGATTCATCTGCATTTTTATGCATGTTATTAATTATCAGGACATTGGAGTTTCTTCACCAAGAATAATATTTATTGACTGATATTTTCCTGCACGATATACTTTTACCTTGATAATATCGCCGGGAGATTTTTTGTTTTTGATTTCGTTGATGTCGTCAACGGTTTCGATTGGTTCACCTTCACATTCAACAATGATATCGCCAACCTTAATACCCGACACATAGGCAGGTCCGTTTGGTGTCATACTTACAACATAAACACCGACTTTAAGATTGTAGGCTTTGGCATCTTCTTTGGTTACTGCTCTGCCGCCAATGCCGATAACAGGTCTTCCCTTTACATAGCCGCTTGTCATCAAATCCTGAATGATGGGTTTTGCTTCGTCAATTGGAATGGCAAAGCCAAGACCTTCGAGGGTTGTTGACGAGATTTTGGCTGTGTTAATACCGATTAGATAGCCATATTCATCAACTAAGGCTCCGCCGGAATTTCCGGGGTTGATGGCGGCATCTGTCTGGATAAGGTTAAGGGTTTTATCGTCGATTGTTACGCTACGGTTAAGACCGCTTATTATACCTTTGGTGGTTGTGCCGGCGAATTCCTGACCTAATGGATTTCCGATTGCGATTGCTGTTTCGCCAACGCGAAGAGATGAACTATTGCCCACCTGAGCATAGATAAGATTCTGAGCGTCGATTTTTATAACTGCAAGGTCGGTGGTGGCATCTCTGCCGATTAGCTTTGCAGAATACTCTTTTCCATTATTTAAAATAACGGATATGGCTGTGGCATTTTCTATAACATGGTTATTGGTGACGATGTAGCCATCGGAGCTTAATATAACACCGGAACCGCTGCCCTGCTCAACCTCTTTATTTAAATCGCCATAGATGCTTCCAAACTGACCATAGGCATTGCCATAGGTTGTTTTGTTGATGATACCAACAACTGCAGGACCAACCTTATCAACTATTTCGGGAGTTGAAAGGGGGTCGCCTTCTTTTTTGGTGTATTGTGCTGCTGTGCCGGATGGTTTGGAATAGGAATTATTGATATTATCTTCAACACTTACCCCATTTATAAGAGCATTCATATATCCTGTTGATACTCCGGACAAAAGTGCTCCGCCCAGCATAGAAACTATGGATGTAATTATAAGAGCTACAACTGCTGCCTTTACTGACACAAACTTTTTCTTCTTGGCAGGCTTATTGCTCAGATTATAAAAATTCTGTTCGGATGAGATTGGGGAAGAATTATCCTGCATATAATACATATCGTCGCGTATTTCGTCATTTTCTGCAGGCTGTGTTTCTGAGCTTTCGCTTTTTGCTATTTTATTTTCTGCTATTTTATTTTCTGATTGTTCTTCATCAAAAAATTCACCTGTGAGGTCGATTTCAGTGCTGTTATCCTGAATTTTTTCATCATTAATATCGGGCAGATTGTTTTCAAATTCGTTCATAGAAATTCCTCCTGTTATTTTACTATAGTATTATCCTATCACAAAATTTTTAATAAACTATGAATAGAATATGAATTTTAGATAAATTTATTTATGCAAGCTCTGCTGTAAAAACAAACTCTGTGTATTCATTAACAATACTCTTTACGCTTATTTTTTCGCCATGGGCATCTATTATTTTTTTGACTATATAAAGTCCGGTTCCTGTTCCGGAGCGATCGGTGCTGCGGGAATTATCGGCTTTATAAAATCTCTCCCAGATAAAACTGAGCTTATCTTCATCTATGCCATAGCCTGTGTTTTTTATTGAGCATATGCACTTTTGGGAATTTGTTTTGAGAGAAATAGTGATTTTACCCTCTTCATCGGTGAATTTTACTGCATTGTGGATGAGATTTGTTAAAACCTGGGTATATTTATCTTTATCACCGATTACCACAAATTCATCACCATAGGTTTCAAAATCAACATCTATTTTTTTTGAAAGGATATCCTCTTCAAATTTTATTAAAACAAGCTTTGCCAGTTCTTCCAGATTAAAGCTTTTTTCGGAAAGATTCTTTACCTGGTCATCGATTCGTGAAAGGGTTAAAAGCTCATTTACAAGCCTTGAAAGCCTTTTGGTTTCTGAAAGAACGATTGCAAGGTATTTATCCTGATTTTCGGGAGGGATTGTGCCATCTAATATTCCTTCCACAAATCCCGATATGGATGTCATGGGAGTCCGGAGTTCATGGGAAATATCGTTTATGAAATCCTGACGCATCTTTTCAAGAGAGCCTATGCTATCTGCCATCTGATTGATATTAAGCGCCAGCTCCCCTATTTCATTGTTTTTATTATACTCAACCCTTTTATCAAAATTGCCTTTGGCAAATTCTTTTAAGGTGTTGTTTATTTTTTTAAGAGGAACTGTGATATTTCTTGAAAAAAGAAACATAAAAATTGCGGCAAAGGCAAGAGTTATAAGCTCAACAAGGAAAATCTCATAGATGACAAATTTATATTGTCCTATAAGGGTTGGCGACGGTTTGCTGCAAAAAACAGCCCACTCATTCTGACCTAAGTCATTTTGAATAAATTCACCAATGGTGATGGTTTTTTCTCCGTAGACCTCGTCAAAGACACCGCTTAAATCGGCTTCGGGATTACTACCCATAATTTCCAGAGCCTTTTTGGAATATGTTTTCATTGTGTCGGCAGAGGTGATATTATTTGCCCAGATAACCTCACCGAAGGTATTCATAAAAAGAATATTTGATTTTGAAAAATAGGCAAATTGGCTCATAGATTCATTAAACAGCTTATCCATTTTGCTCGTTCTGAAACTTAGCGACATTTGTGCCAGAGGTTTGATATGGTTTATGCTGTCATACATCTGATGGGTTAAGTCGTTTACTGCATCGGCTCTGAAGGTTATGAAAAAAATCGGAGTTAAAATGAGAAATGATGTGAGCATCACACACAAAGCACCTGCTATAAGACTTAAAATAACTCTTTTGCGCATTATTTCACCTCGAATTTATAGCCGACTCTCCAGACGGTTTTTAGCTCCCATTTATCTGAGATGCCATCAATTTTTTCCCTTAGTCTTTTAACATGGACATCAACTGTGCGGGAATCAACATAATAGTCATATCCCCAGACTTCGTTAAGAAGCTGGTCTCTTGTAAAGACCTTATTGGGATGGGTGCAAAGATAATTTAAAAGCTCCAATTCCTTTGGTGGGATGCTTATAAGCTTTCCTGCAAGGTGAAGCTCATAGGTGGACATATCTATTGAAAGATTTTCAAACTGAACCTTTTGCTGAGGCTCATTATCAAGATTTACTCTTCTTAAAATTGCTTTTATTCTTGCAACCAGCTCTTTGGGTTCAAAGGGTTTTACCACATAATCGTCGGCACCGAATTCAAGACCGAGGATTTTATCGAGAGTTTCGCCTCTTGCTGTGAGCATTATAACAGGGACATTACTCCTTTTACGGATTTCCTTTAAAACCTCCATACCGTCTTTTCCCGGCATCATAATATCGAGAACGACTGCGCTGTAGTTTTCGCGGAAAACATTTGCCAAAGCAGAGTCGCCATCGAATACTGTGGTTACCTTATAGCCTTCTTTTTCAAGATAAAGCCTTATAAGCTCACAAATATTTTTGTCATCATCTGCTATGAGTATGGAATTTTTTAAACTCATATGCAGCCCCTCCTTATTTTATAAACATACTCATAAGCTCATGGCCCTTTTCAACATTTATTCCGCTTTTTGCCGCGTTTTCTTCGGTGAATGAATCGGCAACAAAGCCTGCATCTTCGGTGCTGTCATAAATCATAAATGGAACAGCGTCACGGGTGTGGGTTCTCAGAGCAAGGGGAGTTGGATGGTCAGGGAGAATGAGCATGCGATAGTCGATATTTCTTTCTTTCATTTCTTTAGCTATATAACCAACAACTTTTTCGTCGATAAGCTCTATTGATTTTACCTTATTTTCAATTTCATGGCGGTGGCCACATTCATCAGGAGCTTCCATATGAACAAAGCAATAGTCGGCACCGGATACAATCGAATCAACACAGGCCTTTGCTTTACCTTCGAAGTTGGTGTGGACATTGCCTGTGGCTCCTTCAACATCTATTGATTCAAGACCTGCGCATATGCCGATGCCTTTTATAAGGTCAACTGCTGAGATAACGCTTCCGCGAAGCCCATGGAGATTATAGAAGCTCTCTAGTGCTGGCTTTTTGCCTTCGCCCCATATCCAGATGGTGTTTGCCTTTTTGAGACCTCTTTTTGCTCTTTCAAGATTTATGGGGTGGTTATTTAAAAGCTCATAGCTTTTTTCCATCATTTCGCGAAGTATTTTGCCGCTTTCGCCTTTGGGAAGATAATCCCCTATTCTCTTTTCGAGAATATCGTGAGGCGGAGTTAAATCGTAGCTTTCGGGACCTTTATCCCAAACCAGAGCGTGGCGATAGCTAACACCGGGATAGAAGCTGAGATATGAATTTCCAAAGTGCTTCTGAACATCTTCTATTAAAATTCTGGCTTCTTCGGTGGTGATTTCATCGGCGCTATGGTCAATGATGATTTTGTCTTCATAGTTTTCTTCATCTTCGGTTACAGTTACAACATTACATCTGAAAACAATATCGCTTTCTTTTAAATCTATTCCCATGCTTACTGCCTCGAGGGGCGAGCGGCCTGTGTAGAATTTCTGGGGGTCATAGCCCATTGCAGAAAGATTGGCAACATCACTTCCGGGAGAAAGATTTTCGGGAACATTATTTACAAGACCAAATTTTGACTTTTTAAAAAGCTCATCAATATTTGGCTTTTTTGCAACCTGCATGGGGGTTTTGTCGCCTAATTCCTTTACGGGATAATCTGCCATACCATCCATTAAAATAACTATGTACTTCACTATTTTCAATCCTTTCAGATATTTATTTTTAAACTATATCAACATATATTATGCTACAAATAATAAAAAAAATCTACCCCTTTACAAGAAAATTTACAAAAAATTCAAATTCTATGCAAAAAAAATAATATATTGTGCAAATTTCGTGTTATAAAAAAGGTTGCAAATAGAAAAAATGTGGTATATAATGATTTAAGAAATAATAAGAAAGGAATGA
>JAFSBJ010000050.1 GCA_017437345.1 Clostridia bacterium
AATATGATATGTGTATCTATTAATCATATGTATAATGTAGTTATAATCTGCGTTATGTAAAAGGGATTGTAAAAAAAGTCCGGAACGCAAAAAGGCGAAAATGAAACCAACATAAGAGTTAAGTGTGCTTGTAAATCCTCAAATTTTGCTTTATAGGTTGAAAAACATCTTTTTTAAGATGTTTTTCTTCCATTATATGCCTTTTTGCTATAAGCAAATCTCACCACTCGCAGTACTTTTGTACAGCGTCGGGCTATCGCTCAAAGCAAGAAATAATCTTGCTTTGAGTTCGATTTACTCATTCCGAATCATTTTTTCCTAATCCCCAAAAAGGGACTGTAAAAAAACAATAGTTTTTTTACAGTCCCTTCTTTATGCTGCCGGAGTCTGGGAAGCAGGCGCTTCATTTGTGTTTCCGGTGTTTTCTCCGTTTCCGGTATTTGTATTTCCTGTTTCAGGGGTGCCGGTTTCACCGCCGGTATTTTCGTCTCCTGTGTTTTCGCCCTCAGTGTTTTCTCCTTCGGTATTTTCTTCGTTTTCCTTTTCCTCCTCCGGATCCACATAGGGCGTATCCGAAATAAGGAGTGTTTTCGGGTGTTTACCTCTGCAGTAGCCTGTCAGGAATTTCTTGTTTGCCCAGTCGGTTGCTCCGCATCCGTCAGATGCATATTTGCCTGTGTGGGGGCAGATATTTGCCTTAATAATTCCGTCGGGCTTATCAAATGAATCTGATTTAAGGTCTTTGTGGATTTCAGTCATAACCTTTCTCCATATGCCAACTGCAAGCTCCGTTCCTGCTCCTATAACTTTTGGCTTATCGTATCCAACCCAAACGGTTGAGCAGTAGTAGGGGGTAAAGCCTATAAACCATTTATCCTTGTTATCATCTGTTGTACCTGTTTTACCGCAGGTATCCATACCGGGAATCCTGTTTCCGCCCGCTGTTCCATAGCTTACAACATTTTTTAAAAGCTCCTGCATAAGAAATGCAGTCTCTTCGGAAAATACTCTGTTTTTCTTTGGCTTGTTTTCAAAAACTAACTCTCCGTCTTTGGTGCATATCTTTGTATATGATATTGGCTCAATATACATTCCACCGTTTGCAATACAGGAATATGCTGTCGACATTTCAAGAGGGGTGATTCCGTGGGTGACTCCGCCAAGAGCAAGAGATGGGTTTTTATCACTATAGGCACCTTTTTCAACAAGAGATGAAATGTGCATTTTATCTTTTAAATATTCAAATGCCACATCTATCCCCACAGCCTGAAGGGTTCTTATTGCCGGCATATTATATGACCATGCCACAGCTGTCTTAACAGGCACCGGACCTGAAAATTTTCCGTTGGCATTCTGAGGCTCCCATTCGCCTATTTTAATTGGTGCATTGTCGATATAGGTTGTAAGGTTAATAACATTTTCCTCGAGAGCCGGAGCATACACAGCTATCGGCTTAATTGTTGAACCCGGCTGACGCTTGCTCTGTGTGGCACGGTTTAAAACTCTGTTATCTGTTTTTTCGCCTCTTCCGCCCACTATAGCCTTGAGCTTTCCTGAATTATGGTCTGCAACAATAATTGCCGACTGCAAAACATTTCCACCCGATGCCGCCGGGAAATTTTTGTCATTTTCATAAAAAGCCTCTGCGGTTTTCTGTATATCGGGGTCCATTGTGGCATATATCTTAAGACCACCGTTATAGAGAAGATTTTCGGCATACTGCTCAGAATATTCAAATTCTTCCATAAGGTCTTTTTTTGCTTCTTCAAATATGTGGTCTGCAAAATATGACTGAGCTCTTCCGCTGTTTTCTTTTCTGTCGTCTGACTGTCCGTGGGAAAAATCAAGGTCTTCTTTTACAGCTTCGTCATATTCTTCCTGAGAGATATATTCAAGCTCCAGCATTTTGTCAAGAATAAGGAGCTGTTTCTTTTTGTTGTTTTCAGGATTTAAAATCGGGTCATAGGTTGTGGGATACTGAGTTATTCCTGCAATACTCGCACACTGCGCAAGGGAAAGCTGGTCAACGCTCTTTCCAAAATATAAATACGATGCCGCCTGAACACCATGCACACCCTGGCTTAAATATATTGAATTCATATATAGTTCAAGAATCTGAGATTTACTCAGCTTCGTCTCAAGAACAATGGCTCTTGATATTTCTCTTATCTTTCTTGCATTTGTTCTTTCTTTATCCTGGGTAATGTTTTTAACAAGCTGCTGTGTTATTGTGCTTCCGCCATATGATGAGTCGCCCTTTAAAAACACATTGAGAACTGCACCAAAGGTTCGTTTAATGTCAACTCCCATATGTGAATAGAATCTTTGGTCTTCAATTGCAACAAAAGCATCCTGCATATATTTTGGAACCTTGTCAATATCAACCCATATTCTGTTGTCGGCTGATTTGAACTGTTCATATGCATAGTATTCTCCGTCATTATCTTTAACATAGATAGTTGAAGAAAGCTTCATATCAAATGTTCCAAGATTATCCCCAAAGGTGAAATCCACCTGAGCATATGCCCATATCATAAGTATTGCGGCAGATAAAAACACAGTTATCACCCCGACTTTGAGCGCCATAACAAAGCCTCTTAAAGCAGGTGACCTGAGACCTTTTGATTTTTCCCTTCCTTTTATTTTTTTCTGCCTTTGGTTCTGGCTTGAACGAATGTTATCCAGTTTTCCCATTTCTCATCATCTCCGGTTGAAAAATTGAAGTTGTTGTTTTACTAAAAACAGATATAATGAATAATTCTTTATATAAATGTAAAAATATTACGGGTGAAAAATATGAAAAAATCCAACAAACTAATAATTATAAGCGCTTGTCTTTTTCTTGTTTCCTTTTCTTTTGTGCTTTCTTCCTTTTTGAAGACTTCCTATGAAAATAAAGAACAGGCAGAAGATAAGCTTTCTGCACACAAAGAAGAAAAGGAAGAAGCTTTAAAAACAGAAAACAACATATCGGAGCCGGTTTCTCCTAAGAAAAAGAAGAATAGCTATGTAATAAGGATTTCAGACAACAAAATATGCGCTTTTATCATAACAGAAAACGGTGAAATCCTCTGGAATGCTTCCGATATTCCTCCGGGGCTTAGCTTTGAGGAAAGAAAAGCTCTTGAAGAGGGGATATATTCTGATAGCTTCGAGGAAATGTGTTTGTATCTTGAATCCTATGCGAGTTAATATGAACGAAGCTGAAATTATTGTTTAATGGCTCGATGCTATTAAACAATAACAGTGAAGAGAGAAGAGAATCGGAACAAAGCCGCAAAAGGCGGCTTTGAACCATTTCTATTCACTATTCTCTATTCACTTTTATCTATTATTGTTTATCGCAACAAGCGATAAATAATAATTCGGATAACATTCCGGTGGCTAAATATACCTTCCCATTGCAATA
>JAFSBJ010000051.1 GCA_017437345.1 Clostridia bacterium
CCCTCCAGCTTATAACTGCATATTCTGCAATAACAAATGACGGTCTTATGGTTAAACCCCGTCTCATAAAATCCCTTGTTGATGATAAGGGAAAGGTTTTAAAAAAGTTTGAAACGGAAACAATAAGACAGGTAATAAGTAAGGAAACAGCCAACACCGTCTGCGAAATATTGGAAGGCGTTGCGGCTGAAGGAACAAGTAAAAATGCATTTATTGATGGCTTCAGAGTAGGCGGAAAAACCGGAACCAGTGAAAAATTCCCCCGTGGCAATGGTAAGTATATAGCTTCCTTTGTGGGCTTTGCTCCTGCCGATGACCCTGAGGTAATATGTCTTATAATGCTTGATGAACCAACAGGCGGTTCCTATATGGGCGGTCAGATAGCGGCTCCTGTTTTTAAGGAGATAATGTCTGATGTGCTTGTTTATCTGCAGATAGAAAGCAGTTCAAAGGTAACATATAATTTTGTGCCTGATGTAAAGGGTAAAACAAATGACGAAGCCATTGCTTCAATAAAAGCAAGCGGACTTAAATACTATAAATACGGAAACGGAGACACAATAGTTTCCCAGAGTCCCATGGCTGGCACAGCTCTTGGCGATGGTGGTGTTGTTATTCTCTATACCGAAGCCATAGAAAGCGATATGGTAACTGTTCCCGATCTTAATGGCTATTTTGCATCTGATGCAAATATTCTTTTAACAAACGCCGGACTCAATATGAAGGTTAAGGGCGGAAAAGTTGCCAACTATCGTGCCCTTGTCGGCACTCAGAGTCCCGAAGCTGGAACTGAGGTTCCAAGGGGTAGTGTGGTTTCTGTTGAATTCAACTACACCTCAAATGTTCACTAATATCATAAAGGGAGATGCTTTTTGTGAAGCTTCAGAACATACTATGCGGCATAGATGTTGTTGAAATATACAATTCGTCTGATGCAGAGATTACCCATATAACAAATAATTCCCGTGAGTGCATTTCCGGAAGCCTTTTTGTTGCTGTCCGTGGGTTTCAGACGGATGGTCATAAATACATTGATAGCGCCATTGAAAATGGTGCGGTTGCGGTTATTTGTGAAGAATACCGTCCTGACATTAGCTGTACTCAGATTGTTGTTAAGTCATCCAGAAAGGCAGAGGCTCTTGCTGCGTCAAATTTCTATGATAATCCTCACAAAAAATTTGAGCTTCTTGGTGTAACCGGAACCAATGGCAAAACAACTGTTACCTATCTTGTTAAGCATATTCTTGAATATGCCGGAAAAAAGGTCGGTCTTATCGGCACCAATCAGAATATGATTGGCGATAAGGTTTTTGAAACCGGCAGAACAACCCCTGATTCTATAGAGCTTCAGGGTGTTTTTGCCCGGATGGCAGAAGAAAAAGTTGACTACTGCATAATGGAGGTTTCCTCACATGCACTGGACTTAGACAGAGTGTATGGATGCAGATATAAGGTGGGAGCATTTACAAACCTTACTCAGGATCATCTTGATTTCCATGTCACAATGGATAACTATGCCAAAGCAAAAGAAAAGCTGTTTTCCATAAGTGATGTATCTGTTATAAATTCAGATGATTCCTATGGCGCAGAAATGGCAAAAAGAGCCAAAGGAAAGCTCTATGAATATTCATGTAATAAGAATACAGATTTAAAGGCTGAAAACATTTCTCTTTCTTCCCATGGAGTATCTTTTGACCTTTTTGGTGAAAGAATAAGCCTTGCAATTCCCGGCGAATTTTCTGTGTATAACGCTCTTTGTGCAATAGCGGTAGCTCTTGGCTGTGGGATAGAACTCCCCCTTATAAAAGAAGCCCTCCTTTCTGCCCATGGAGTAAAGGGCAGGGCAGAGGTTGTTAAAACCAACACAGACTACACAGTCCTTATTGACTATGCCCACACTCCCGACGGAATAGAAAATATCTTAAAAACCGTAAAGGGCTTTGCAAAAGGCAGAACAATTATCGTTTTTGGATGTGGTGGAGACCGCGACAACACAAAACGCCCGATAATGGGTAAAATTGCAGGCGAGCTTGCCGATTTCTGCGTTGTAACAAGCGATAACCCCCGAACAGAAGACCCGATGAAAATAATTTCAATGGTTGAAGAAGGCGTAAAAATGAGCGGTGCTGATTATGTTGTCATAGAAAGCCGCCGCGAAGCTATAAGATATGCAATGGAAAATGCACGCAAGGGTGATGTTATAGTCCTTGCCGGCAAGGGTCACGAAACTTATCAGATTCTTGCAGAAGGCACAATTCACTTTGATGAAAGAGAAGTTGTCAGAGAAATTCTTGCGAAGATTTAAAAGAGGTATTGGCAAATGGCATATGTAATAAAACAACTCACAGCTTCAGAAATTGCAAAAGCAACAGGCGGCAGACTTATTTATGGTAATGCAGGTGCAATCGTCACATCCATAAGCTGCGACAGCCGCGAGCTTGAAGATGGCAGTCTCTATATTCCAATAAAGGGAGAGAGATTCGATGGCCACTCTTTTATTTGTGATGCCTGCAAAAAGGGCATATCAGGCTATCTTTGCTCCGATGGACAGATAAACCAGGATGCTTTATTTGCCATAATGGTCAGCGACACAAGAAAAGCACTTCTCGATTTGGCTTCCTATTACCGCAACCTTTTTAAAATAAAGCTTGTTGGGCTTACAGGAAGCGTTGGCAAAACCACAACAAAAGAATTCATTGCCTCTGTTTTGCAAAAGGGATTAAACACCCTTGCAACAAAGGGTAATTTTAATAATGATATAGGAGTTCCTTTAACTCTTTTTGGTCTCCATAAAGACCATAGTGCAGCAGTAGTTGAGATGGGAATGAGCAAATTTGGCGAGATTGAAGTTTTAACAAAATGCGCCCGTCCTGATATCGCTGTTATAACAAATATCGGAACATCCCACATAGAGTTTTTGGGAAGCAGGGAAGGTATTTTAAAAGCGAAAACAGAAATCTTTAAAGGTCTTCCAGAGGATGGAAAAGTTGTTTTAAATGGTGATGATCCGTATCTCTGGTCATTAAAAGGCAGCCTTAATTTTGAAACAATCTATGTTGGAATAGAAAACAGAGAGTGTGACTTTGTTGCTACAGATATTGTGAGCAATGAAAATGGCAATCTTTTTAAATGTGATGGAAGAGAATATCGAATAAATCTCCTTGGAGTTCATAATATATATAATGCCCTTGTGGCAATAGCAGTCGGCTCACTTCTTAATCTTAGCTATGAGAAAATTTATGCCGGCTTGAAGTCATACACTTCCGATGGTATAAGACAGAATATAATAAATACCGATAATGGATATAAGCTCATTAACGATTGCTATAATTCAAGCCCCCAGTCGGTAAAAGCGGCACTTGGCGTTCTCGACACAGTTTCGGCAAAACGCAGGATAGCTGTTTTGGGAAGCATAGGGGAGCTGGGTGAAAAATCAGAAGAGCTTCACCGTGAGGTTGGCAAAAATGTTGCCTTGTCAAAAACCGATGTTCTCATAACAGCCGGTGATGATGCAAAATTTATTGCCCAAGAAGCAACAAATAAAGAAGTTTATATTTTTGAAAACACCGCGGAGTGTTCAGAATTTTTAAAAGACTTTTTAAGAAAAGACGATGCAGTTCTTATAAAGGCATCTCGTTTTATGAAATTTGAAACAATCTCTCAGACACTTATGAAATAAGGTGACAGACAATGACAAACACACTAATAATATCAGCAGTACTATCTTTTGTAATAGCGACGATTTTGGGACCTTTGTTGATTCCCATACTGCATAAGCTCAAATTCGGTCAGGAAATCCGCGAAATAGGGCCAAGCTGGCATAAGAAAAAAAGCGGCACACCTACCATGGGCGGCTTCATATTTATTATTCCGGTTATTTTATGCACCCTTATTTTTGCCCGAACAAAGCTGGGAGTGAGTCTTTCGCTTTTTGCTCTTTCCTTTGGCATAGTTGGTTTTGCTGATGATTACATAAAGGTTGTAAAAAAGAGAAATCTCGGACTCACAGAAAAACAGAAATTTTTGGCGCAGCTTTTCTTTTCTGTTGTATTTATAATAGTTGCAGTATATGGACTAAAGCTTGTTGATACATCAATTATTATCCCTGTTGTAAATAAAGAATTTAATTTGGGAATATTCTATATACCTCTTGCACTCTTTGTTTTAATCGGATGCACCAACAGCGTCAATCTCACAGATGGCGTAGACGGGCTTGCATCATCGGTAACGGTTATTGTGTGTGCCTTTTTTGCTTTTGTGTCCTATAGGCAAGGTCTTTATGCCATAACTGTTGTAAATGTAATTTGTTCCTTTGCTCTTCTGGGTTTTCTTCTTTTCAACAGCCACCCGGCAAAGGTGTTTATGGGCGACACAGGTTCCTTGTTTTTAGGCGGAATAGTCTGCTCGTCAGCTCTTCTTCTCAAAAATCCCCTTATTCTTGTTATTGCAGGTGGGGTATATGTTATGGAAACCCTGTCGGTAATTCTGCAGGTTGCATCCTTCAAGCTTACCGGCAAAAGAATATTTAAAATGAGTCCCATCCACCATCATTTTGAAATGTGCGGATGGAATGAAAAGCGCATTGTCTTAACATTTTCCATTGTTACTGCAGTTTTGTGCGTTGTTGGTTATTTAATGATTATGTAGTATAGGAGGAACCCATATTGGCAGTTATCCCAAAGAGCAACAGTTTAAAAAAAGTAAATAAAATGGATTATTCCTTTCTTCTTGTGGTATTTGCTCTTCTGGCATATGGTCTCATTATGGTGTTCAGCGCCAGCAGTGCAACAGCTCACTATCAATTCGGCGATGCATATTATTTTATAAAAAGACAGTTTATATGGGCGGTAATCGGCGTTTGTATAATGTTTTTTGTGTCGCGTATCCACTATAAAACCCTTTATAAATATGCTATCCACATAATGGCAATAAGCGTGGTGCTTCTGATTGCAGTTCTTATAATGGGAACAACGGTTAAAGGCGCAAAAAGATGGCTTGGCTTTGGCTTTATAAGCTTTCAGCCATCAGAAATTGCAAAATTTGCACTCATAGTTTTTCTTGCCCGCAGTCTCACCACCTATAAAGAAGCTCTTAAAACCTTTAAGCTTGGCTTTCTTCCCTATGTTGCAATTATAGGGGTTGTTGCAGGACTTGTGTTTCTGGAGCCTCATTTCAGCGGTGCCATGGTTATTGGTCTTACCGGCGTTATAATGGTGTGGGCAGCCGGAGCTAAAATAACTCATTTTATAAATGTTGGAATTTTTGCTCTCCCGATTATAGGCTTTGCCGCAATAGGTGCCGACTATCGTGCTAAGAGACTCATAACCTTTTTAGACCCCTTTAAAGATGTAACCGGTGATGGCTGGCAGATTGTTCAGTCTCTTTATGCCATCGGTTCCGGCGGCTTTTTCGGAATGGGCCTTGGGCAGAGCCGCCAGAAGTTTTTGTATCTTCCCGAACCACAGAACGACTTTATTTTTTCAGTAATATGTGAGGAACTGGGATTTTTAGGTGCGCTTTTAGTTATTGCGCTTTTTGTAGTGTTAATCTGGAAAGGTATCAAAATTGCCATTAATGCACCAGATAAATTTTCTTCTCTGACAGTTATCGGTATAATAGCCCTTATAGCTGTTCAGGCAGTTCTTAATATTGCAGTTGTAACCTCATCTATGCCGGCAACAGGTATGCCGCTTCCATTTTTTAGCTATGGCGGCACATCCCTTGTATTTATCCTTGCCCAGATGGGTGTTGTTCTTTCAATATCAAGAGAATGTGAACTTTAAAGAGGTGTTAAAATTGAAAATTCTGCTTGCAGGTGGAGGCACAGCCGGACATATCAATCCTGCTCTTGCCATAGCCGGTTTTGCAATAGATAAAAACCCCGACACAAAGGTTCTTTTTGTGGGAACAAAAAGAGGTCTTGAAAGTACTCTCGTTCCAAAGCAGGGCTATGATATAGAATATGTAAATGTTGAGGGCCTTTCAAAAAAGCTAACCCTTAAAAACATGAAATCTCTTTACCATATGCTAACAGCTAAATCTAAGTGTAAAAAAATAATCAAAAAGTTTTCGCCCGATGTTGTCATAGGCACAGGCGGCTATGTTTGCGCCCCGGCTGTTATGGCGGCAAATTCAATGGGTATTCCAACCATTATTCATGAGCAGAATGTTTTCCCCGGAAGTGCCATAAAGCTTCTTTCAAAAGAGTCGAGCGTCACAGCAATAAGCTTTGAGGAGAGCAGAAAATATCTTTCCGGAGCAAAAAACATAGTCTTCACAGGTAACCCAATCCGCCCGTCTGTTCTTTCCTTTAATAGAGACGAAGCAAGAAAAAATCTGAATGCTAACGATAAAAAGCTGATTGTTATTTTTGGTGGAAGCCTTGGAGCTGCAAAGATAAATTCTGTAGCCCTTTCCTATATAAAAAACAAAAGCTATCCTGAAAACGCAATGATTATCTTTGCCACAGGTGAAAGAAATTTTGAAGAAATTAAAAATCAGATAAAAACAGAGAATATTGTTTTGGGAAAAAACATAAATCTCGTTTCCTATATTCATAATATGGATGAAGTTTTAAATGCTGCAGACCTTGTGGTTTGCCGCTCAGGAGCAATAACCGTTTCTGAGCTTTCAGCTCTTGGAAAGCCTGCCATATTGGTTCCTTCACCCAATGTAACAAATAATCACCAGGAATATAATGCCCGCGCCCTTTCCGATAATGGTGCAGCTATAACAATTTTAGAAAAAGATTTTAATGAACAAACTCTAAAAAAAGCAGTGGATTCAATTCTTTTAAGCGAAGAAGCACAAATCAAAATGAGCGAAAAATCAATTGCCATAAGCTCGGTAAGTGCCCTTGATATTATCCACAGTAAAATTGAAGAGCTTATAAAATAGTTAGTTTACTTAAGTAAGCTCCGCCATTCTCCTACCTACCTACCCCCTCGGCGGAGCTTACGGTTTTGTTTGGTAACAATTGTTCTTCCTGTTGCATAACATATAAAAGATTGCAAGATATAAACTGTGCAATTCGGAGGTGCAATTATGAGCCGCTATATAATCGAAGGCGGAAATAAATTAAGCGGAAGCATAGATGTTCACGGAGCAAAAAACGCGGCATTGCCGATTCTGGCAGCATGCGTTATAAACAGCGGAAAAAGCGTAATACATAACTGTCCTGATTTATCTGATATACAAAATACCATAGAAATTCTCAGACTCCTGGGATGCTCGGTTATCCGCAATGATAAAACAGTCACTGTTGATTCTTCCGGTCTTGTTCATTGTAATATTCCAAGAGAAATAATGATAAAAACCCGAAGCTCCACCATTTTTGCAGGAGCTCTGGCGGCAAGATGCAGAAAAACCTTTATCGCAGGTCATGGCGGATGCCAGATAGGAAGCCGCCCGATAGATATTCATCTTGATGCTTTCAGAAAAATGGGTATGGAAATCATAGAAGATACAAACGGAGTAACCTGCCTTGCCCATAAGCTTAAAGGCGCCTGTGTTGATTTGCGTTTTCCCTCAGTCGGAGCAACCGAAAATATTATGCTTGCCGCATCTCTTATTCCTAAGAAAACAACGATAATAAATGCGGCAAAAGAACCGGAAATAATAAACCTGGCAGATTATTTAAGGTCAATTGGTGTAAAGATTTCAGGCGATGGAACAGAAATAATTTCCATCATCGGCACAACCAATCCGAAAGATGCCGAGGTTACGATTATTCCCGACCGCATTGTTGCTTCCACATACCTTGCGGCAGCTGTTGCAACTAAAAGCTGCATAACTATAACAAACATAAACCCGCGTCACCTTTCTTCATTTATTGCAGTTTTAAGAAGAATGGGCGCGTCAGTTCTTTTGAAAAATAATTGTCTCACAATTTATCCTTCAGATGATATAAAAAACATTCCCTATATCTCAACAGCACCTTATCCCGGCTTTGCCACAGATTCTCAGGCTCTTCTGGCAGCTGTTATGAGTGTGTCGGATGGTCTTGGAATAATAAGAGAAAGCATTTTTGAAAATCGCTTCGCCCATTGCAAGGAGCTTGTGAAAATGGGAGCTGATATAAACACCCACAAAGGCTTTGCTTTTATAAGGGGTGTGGAGAAGCTAAAGGGCGCAGAGCTTGAGGCATCAGATTTGCGCTGTGGTGCGGCACTTTGCGTGGCAGCACTTTGCGCTGATGGAACATCCGGTATTTCAAATGTGCATTATATCGACAGAGGATACGAAA
>JAFSBJ010000052.1 GCA_017437345.1 Clostridia bacterium
CTTTTCAGCGGCGGCTTTTTCGGCAGCGGCTTTTTCAGCAGCAGCTTTTTCAGCAGCGGCTTTTTCGGCAGCAGCTTTTTCAGCAGCAGCCTTTTCAGCAGCGGCTTTCTCTTCTTTAAATGCATCAAATTCTGCTTTATTCATCCAGTTAATCTTTTTAAAGGGTTTGGAACAATGCTCGCACATATCGCCTGTCATAGGATTCTGACATTCCGGACAGATGCGACCAATTCCACATCCAAGGCATATTCTTGCCTCGTCAATATTTTTGGCTTCACATTGAGGACATATCCACATATAACATCCATTCACCTTTCTGTCTGCAAATTTATATTTTGCCGCAGACAAGCTACTTATTCAGTGATTTTTTAAAACTTTCAAATGCAGGATTGTTTTTAAAAATCATAATGAGCATCGAAGCCGGGACAGCGCATGTTATCGCCTGAATAGCATTGCCCATTAGAGATACAAAAGCTACTGCAAATGAATTATATATAAGGCTTTCAAACAAAAAATAGGATGAAAGCATAAGTATTTCAGATACTACACACGCCAGCACAATAAAAAGGAACGAAACAGACCTGCCCTTGCCGGCTGATTTTCTGAAAAAACAAGAGGAAACAAGGACCATTGCTCCTTTTATGATAAATGTGGCGGGGAAATATATCCAATAACCCATTGATGCATCGGCAAGAGCAGCCCCTATTGCCACCGCAAATGCACTATGCCAGCCGCCCATAATAAATCCGCAAAGAAGAACCACAACATCTCCAAGGTTAACATAGCCCTTCGTGTAGAAAGCGGGAACGGATAAAAACCTGGTTACAACAAAGCAAATGGATGCAAACAATGCACAAACAACAAGTCTTTTGGTTTTTGAACTATTCATAATTAAACCTTCTTTCATTATATCATTATATCATAATAACATCAAATCCCCCTTATATCAATAAATATAAGGGGGATGTAATAATAATGTAAATTTGCCGGAATTAAACACGCTACATTTTAAAAACTATTCCGATTATTGCCGCAGGAATGATATAGAAGATTGGATGAAATTTTGTTTTTCTTGTTAGAATAAAGAAAAACAAAAATAAAATTACAGCTTTAATGTCAAAAAGCTTTATAATTTCTCCGGTTTGCTTAAAAATATCTGTTTCAAGACAGGCAGACTGAAAAACGCTGAGAGCCGCCGCGGCTATAAGACCGCAGACAGCAGGTCGAAGCCCCTTAAAGGCACTATCCACAAGGGTGCTTTCTTTGAATTTTTCCAGAAACTTATAAACTATTATGCAAATTATAACAGATGGAAGCACCAGAGAAAGTGTGGCAACAATACCACCTGCAATACCATACCATAAAGACCCCAGGGATGCCCCTGCATTAAACCCTGCATAGGTTGCCATATTGACTCCTATAGGCCCCGGAGTAGATTCGGAAACAGCTATCATATCGGGCATAAGCTTAGTGTTGAGCCAGTCATATTTATTTGCAATTTCATATAAAAATGGCAAAGCTGCAAGACCGCCGCCAATGGCAAAAAGCCCGGTTTTGAAAAATTCAGCCATAAGGTAGAAAAATACACTCATTTTGCGCTCCCTCCCTTTTGAGAGGTTTTTTTGCCATATAAAATACCGCAGGCAACGGAAACTGCAATAGTGTAGATTGGTGAAAAATCAAAAAAGACTGAAACAAGAAATGCCGCAGCAAATAAGACTACTCCAAATAAATTCTTAATACCCTTTTTCCAAAGGCCTATAACAGCGTTAAGAACAAGCACACTCACCACAACATTTATTCCTGCCAGAGCATGCTGAACTGCAGGAATATGGGTGAAATTAGAGATAAATGCGGCAATAATTGTTATAATGACTACAGATGGACTGATAACTCCAAGAGTTGAAAAAATTGCACCCCATATGCCGCGAAGCTTATAGCCTATGAAGGTGGCTGTGTTGACAGCGATAACACCCGGAGTACACTGCCCAACTGCATAATAGTTCATTATTTCTTCCTCGCTTGCCCATTTTTTATTTTCAACAATTTCTTTTTGAATCATAGGAAGCATGGCATATCCTCCGCCAAAGGTAAAGCCTCCTATTCTGGCAAAAACGAAAAACAGATTAAAAAGTTCTTTCATAAATATTCCTCGCTAATTCATAGTTGATAAATGCTCATCGTAGGTCTCGGTGAAGATATGACTGCCATCTTTTTTCTTTTCGTCGGTATGATAGAAAAGCCACTTGTGTTGTTCAGGCTTTGCTGCAGCAACAATGGACTTTATTCCTGGACTGCAGATTGGACCCGGAGTGAGACCTTCATATTTATAGAGATTATATGGAGATTCAACCTCTAAATCTTCATAGAGAACCTCTGTCATATCATATCGACCGCTAGATTTGGCATACACAACCGTTGCATCAACCTGAAGCTTCATAGGCTCTTTAAGACGGTTTTTAATTACACCCGCTATCTTTGCACGCTCGCTATCGAGAACCGCCTCTCTTTCAACAATTGAGGCAATTATCATGTTTTCAAAAAGATTATCATAATTTGAAAAATGTTTTTTGTATTCTGATTCAAAAGCAGCAAGCATTTTATTTACGATGTCATAGGGTGTGGCTTCTTCAAAAAATTCATAGGTTGATGGAAAAAGAAAGCCTTCCAGCTTGTATTTATAATTCCCATCAGGGATATGAGATATAAATTCATAATTATATTTTCCATTTTCTACTGCCGATATAAATTCCTCTTCGGTGCAAATATTCATCTCTGCACAGCGGGCAGCTATCATTTCAACAGAATATCCTTCGGGAACTGTGAAGGAAAAGGTTTTGCTCTCAGGTGGAGAAAGAAGAAGCACTTTCATTATGTCATTTAAGCACATTCCCTTATTGAGATAGAATTTTCCCTGATAGATATTTTTATAGGTGCCGGGATTGAGACGATATTTTATTATAAAGGTATATTTGCTTTTTATAAAGCCATCTTCCTGAAGCATTTCACCAACATCAGACGCTGTGGCACCCGATGGGATATTAAAGGTCACCGCTTCACCATATGAAGAGCTTGTTGAAAAATACTCCATGATATATGGCGAAAAAATAAGAATAGCAATTATGATAATGCTTACTGCGGCTATCATAATAAATTTTAACTTTTTATTCATTTTCTTTTGTGTTTCTTCCATATGAACACCTCTTTTGTGACAGACTATATTTATTTCCGGCAAACATTTGATTAATGTTAAAAACCACATTTGCCGAAAAATTGATTAAGGGATTTTTTCTACAATTTTAACTTACAATCCCTCCGGGTTTGCTTTGCAAACCCACCTCCCTTTACACAAGGGAGGCTGGGTTAGAAAATTCATTTTATCACAAAAACAAAAACTGCCAAAAATTTCTGGCAGTTTTTTAATTGTTTTATTATTAGTTGAGAATTGCAATCTCTGTTTCTTTATCAAAGAGGTGAATTTTGTTAACATCAAATGCAATTTTGATTGTATCACCAACAGCTGCTGTGCTGCGTGGGTTAACTCTTGCAGTGAAGCTTTCACCATTGATTTTGAGATAAAGGAATGTTTCAGCACCCATCATTTCTGTTACTTCAACATCAGCATCAACAACAGCATCGGGGTTAGCTGAAATGAAGCTTTCTTCATCGTGAAGGTCTTCAGGTCTGATACCGAGAACAACTTCCTTACCGATGCAGCCTGCTTCTTTAACTTTTGTTGCAACACCTTCGGGAAGCTTAACTTTGCTGCCGCCGAATGTGAGATAGGTAGCGCCTGCTTCTTCAGTAGCTTCGCATGTAACGAAGTTCATCTGGGGGCTGCCTATGAAGCCTGCAACGAACATATTGCAAGGTTTGTTATAAAGATTAAGAGGAGTGTCAATCTGCTGAACAAAACCATTTTTCATAACAACGATTCTTGTACCCATTGTGAGAGCTTCTGTCTGGTCGTGGGTAACATAGATGAATGTTGTCTGGAGTTTGTGATGGAGCTTGGAGATTTCTGTTCTCATCTGAACTCTGAGCTTAGCATCAAGGTTAGAGAGAGGTTCGTCCATAAGGAATACCTTAGGTTCACGAACGATAGCACGACCAAGAGCAACACGCTGTCTCTGACCACCGGAAAGAGCAGCAGGTTTTCTGTCGAGAAGGTGCTCGATATCAAGGATTCTTGCAGCTTCTGTTACGCGCTGTTTGATTTCATCTTTGGGGATTTTTCTGAGTTTGAGAGCAAATGCCATGTTCTCAAAAACTGTCATATGAGGATAAAGAGCATAGTTCTGGAAAACCATTGCTATATCTCTTTCTGCAGGAGCAACATCGTTAACGAGTCTGTCGCCAATGTAGAGTTCACCTGCTGAAATTTCTTCGAGACCTGCGATCATTCTGAGTGTGGTGGATTTACCGCAACCTGAAGGACCAACAAGAACGATAAATTCTTTGTCTTCTATATCGAGACAAAAATCTGATACAGCGGTAACGCCGCCGGCATATGTTTTATAGATATGCTCTAATTTTAAATTTGCCATAGTATTGACCTCCTGAAAATATGTATCATAATATGAATATACTATAACATAAACTGACCTTTTTTTCTAATGGGGATTTTCACAAAATTCCAAAAAATATTTAGTTATTCTTCACAAAAACATTGTTAATTTATTTTAAAAAGCCACCCTCAACCCCCATATATATGCTATTTGCACAAAGAGATAACTATATTTATGATGTTTATTACAAAATATGTATACTTGATTTTTTAACGCCTTGCATCAAACTTAAAACTTTGTAATTTATGCACAATTAAGCCAAAAAATCAGTTCGTTTTTTTTACGACAACAGTGCTTATATATACAAATTATTTGCATAAAATTTCAAATTTGGAAATAATATAAAGGATATATTATCAGTAATTCATATATGACAAACACAAGGAGATAACAATGGAATATTCAATTCATACCGACCTTGCAATAGAAGCGAGTGCTGTTGAAAATCTGTCGAATAAAAGCAAAACTAATAGCGGAATAAGCTCAGATACCTTTACCAAAAACGATATTACAATAACTGAAGTTAATATAACAAATGAAAATGGCGCAAAGGCTGTTGGAAAGCCTATTGGAAAATACATTACCCTTGAGGTTCCAAAGCTTAGAGATGACATAACCGAGGTTTTTGACAACACTCAAAAAGCTCTTACGGATGAGCTTAAAAAAATCATTGATCTTGATTCTATCCACACAGTTCTCGTTGTTGGTCTTGGCAACAGATTTGTTACCCCCGACGCTCTTGGACCAAAGGTTATAGACAAGCTCCTTGTCACAAGGCATTTATATGATATTCTTCCTGAGGATATAACAAAAGAAATGCACTCTCTATGCGCTGTGGCACCGGGAGTGCTGGGAATAACCGGGATAGAAACCGGGGAAATAATCAAGGGAGTATCCGACAGGATTAAGCCTGATGTTATTATTGCAATTGATGCTCTGGCATCAAGAAAAACCTCAAGAATCAGCACCACATTTCAGATTGCAGACACCGGCATTATTCCCGGTTCGGGAATAGGCAACAAAAGATATGCACTCAACAAGGAAACAATGGGGGTTCCTGTTATTGCAATAGGGGTGCCGACGGTTATCGAGGCTGCTGCTGTTGCAAATGATGCAATAGATATGCTTATTGAGGCTGTTAAGGAAAGCTGCGACAAGAATTCGGAAATGTATAAATCGGTTGATACCTTTGATAACGAAAAAAGGTATGATTTGATATCGGAGCTTCTTATTCCATCAGGGAGCGACCTTATTGTGACGCCAAAAGAGGTTGACAGCATAATTGACGAGGTATCGGGAATAATTGCCGACAGCATCAATGAAGCAATAAATGGCAAGACAGCAAAAAAACTAGGAAAGATTATCTGATATAACAAACAATTTATTTTGCGAGCTGTCGGCAAGTGCCATACTCTAACCTGACCGAAGAATCTCTTGGTAAACCAAAACCACAATATTTGTTATAGAGCCATGAATTAAGGGAGAGCATGGAAGCCTCCCCTACATATTCCAAAATTATACTCCTATTACAACGCGAAAAGACCGTGGTCTAAGACCACGGTCTTTTCAAATAATTTAATTAAGTTGAGAACTTAAAAATTATCTAGCAACACGAACGCTGTGTGAAATGATATCAGATACAACGCCATTTTCGAGGATTACGAGAATAGCATTAGATTTGTTATCTTCGCCTTTAACATCAACATCGTTAGAAGCCATCCAGTCACCAGCTACGATAGAAGTCTTGTTGTTAGCTCTGTAGTAGTAGGTGTAAGCGTTGGTGGAACCTTTAACAGTTACCATTGTTCCATCGCTGTGGATCTGAATGTTTGTGCCATTGCTTGTTGTTTTGATATCAACGATTTCAGCAACGAGGATCTGGAGATCATCTTCTGCGTTGATTTCTTCAGCAGCAGAGTTAGCAATGTTCCAGCTGTTAGCTGTGATATCAGCAACTTTAGCTATAGATGTAGCAATACCATTGCCATCATCAGCAAGCATGATAACATCACCCTGAACTAAGTCAAGACCAGCAGGTGTACCAGCAGGTTCAACTGTTGTGTCAGCTGTGATTGTTACTTCTTTGAGTGTGTCGTCGCCAGCTGTGTAGTATCTAACTTTCCAAGCATCATCATCGTTGAGTGTTACAGTGTTAACACTGTCAACAATAGCGATATCCTGAGCCCAGTCAATAGCACCTTTACCATCAAGAACTACAAAACCGTCATATTCGCCGTCTGCATTCTGAATGAGGTGACCAGCGTATTCACCTTCATGAACAAGACTTGAAAGTGTTGTAACGAAAGCATTGTCCATATCATCACTTACGAGGTTGAATACTACAACATCATCTGTGAGAAGTTTGTTATCGATAGCCATTGAATTTTCATTGTATTCTTTGAGAGTACCGATAGAACCAACAGAAGCTGTTGTTACAGGGCTGATAAGTCTGATTTTACCATTACCATCAAGTTTGTAGGTAACGATTCTGCTTGTAGCATTGTTTGTTTTGAACTGAGTTGTAGCGTTAGGACCAGCAGTAGCAACACCGGAGAGGAATCCGAGGCTTGCAGCTGAATCTGCTTTGTTTACAGAAACAGTAGCATCGGAACCAGCTATACCAATGTTCCATGTGTCTTTTACATCGTATGTTTCAACTTTGCCTTCTTTTGTGAGAAGTTTAATCTGCCAACCTGTTGAGAAACCAGTGTTGTTCTGAGCCATTTCGAGAACATATGCATAGTTGGAAGCAACAGATGCATCGATTTCAGAAGCAAAGATTTTACCGGTTTTTGTGAGGAAGTAGATACCTTCATCATTTACTTTTGGAGAAGAAGCACCCTGTGCTAATTCATATTCAACACCATCAACATAAACACCGTCAGTACCAAGTTCTGTTACAGTACCTGTTACAGCGTTCTGACCAAGGTTGATGAATTCACACCAGCTAAAGCCTGATTTAGCGCCGCCATCTGTAATATAAGCAACTACATCGCCTTCAGCAAAGTCAGCAAGAGTAATTTCTTCGCCGTCTTTGTTTACGATTGAGTTAGAAACTGTTTCGTCTTCGAAATCGAAAGCGAATTTACCAGGAACATTTTTAAGAGTAAATCTGTCTCTGTCAGCTTCAACAGTATCAATGATACCATAGTTGTAATCTTTAACGATTACCATATCATACTGGCTGTTGCCATTGTTTTCGATAACTTTGATTTCAGCATCTGCAGAAACTGCACCACTCATGATTTCAGCGGAGCTTGAAACAACATTGTTCAAATAAACAACAGGAGCACCGTTGAGTTTGAGGTTAGTTGTTTTTGTAGCTGTAGCTGTTTCATAGTATTTGAGGTCTGTGTTATTGAATGTATCAATATCAGCTTTGTCAAGTTCTACAACTGCACTGTCTTCACCAGCCATGATAGCGATGATTTCCCATTTACCGGATTTAACTTCTTTAGCATAGATTTCAGAAGCCATACCGAAGTAAGGTTCAGCATTTACGCCTTCAGCAAGTTTGAGTGTGTAAAGGTTTTCAACTGTAGATAATGTGTCAGCATCATCATAATCATACCAACCATCATTGTCATAGTTGTTGTTTACTGTGTAGTCGATTTCACCAACATTGGTACCACCGATGATAGCTGTAGCTGTTACAACACCACCGAGTTTAGCAACATCAAGACCTGTGAGGAGAGTTGTATATTTTGTACCATTGTTACCATCCTGGATTTTGAATTCAACATTTGTACCAAAACCAGTCTGAGCCATCATAGGAATATCGAGAGCGTTGTATGTGAGGTGAGCAACTACGCCTCTGTTAGCAGCTGCAGCATCTGCAGGAGCGTTAACGCCTTCTGTTAAACCATATGTGTTAGCAACTACGAGGTAACCTGTGGGGTAACCACCCTTCTGAGAAGCCATGGGTTCATAACCAAGAGCTACAACGAGCATTTTAACAGCCTGTTCGTAGGTTACGTTATCTTCGGGACCGAAGTTACCGTCGCCATAACCGTTAACGATGCCCTGACCAGCAGCAAGGTTAATGTAACCAGCAGCCCAGTGATCAGCAGGAACGTCTGCGAACTGAGTAGCACCTTTGGCAGGATTTCCGAGACCTAAAGCACGACATACAACTGTAGCAAATTCTGCTCTTGTGATGTCTTTTTCAGGACCGAAAGTGCCATCTTCGTATCCATTGAGGATACTGAGTGATGATAATGTCTGTACGGCTGTGTATACATCGCTATCTTCAGCAACATCTGAGAAAGAAGCGAAGGATACTGTGCCGAGCACCATTGTTAATGCAACAACGAGTGCAAGAACTTTTTTGAGATTTTTCATAATTCTCAAGTCCTCCCTTAAATAAAATATTTTTTTGAATGAGATGTTTTAATTCTTCGTGATTAAGACGCATCTCATTCAAATACGACTTAACACTGCGGATAAGGATACCTTATCCTTGCATTGATTATAGCATCGGTAAAATGCTTCGTCAATGCGGTATTTATTGTTGTAACAAAAATGTAATGATAGAGTAAACTCTGTTACATTTTTGATATAACCCTGAAAAACAAGTAAGAAGTAATAAGGAATAGTGAATAAGTTTGGTGCAAAACCGCAAGCGGTTTTGAATTTATTCTATTATAGTTTTAATGAAATCTGCAAAGAGGGGGTGTGCACGGTTGGGGCGGGATTTGAATTCAGGATTATACTGAGTTCCCACAAACCATTTGTGATTAGGAATTTCAATTATTTCTGCAACACCATCTGCAGCCACACCGCTTAACTTAAGACCTGCTTCTTCAAATTTTGAAACATAATCTTTATTTATCTGATAGCGATGACGGTGACGCTCAGACACAGTTTCTTCATTATATATATTATATGCTCTGCTGCCCTTTTGGATATTTATTTCTTTTCCGCCAAGACGCATAGGCGCAACAGAATCACCTGTTTTTTTACATTCGGGAATAATATTTACTATAGCATTTGTAGCGTCTTCTTTCTGTTCGGTGCTGTAGGCATCGGAAAGACCTAATACATTTCTTGCAAATTCAACTGCTGCCATCTGCATGCCCATGCCTATTCCGAAGAATGGAACATTATTTCTTCTTGCATAGCCTGCGGCAAGAACCATACCCTCGGTTCCTCTTTCGCCATAGCCTGCAGGAACGATAAGAGCATCGCAATCGGAAAGATTTGCTTCAAGGTTATCTTCAGTAAGGCCTTCGGAATCTATCCATTTTATTTCAACATCTGTGTCGTTCTCAATGCCTGCATGTTTGAGAGCTTCAACAACACTAAGGTATGCATCAAATAGAGCAACATATTTTCCAACAAGACCAACCTTAACGGATTTTGAAAGGTGGGTGGCTCTATAGACCATATCTTTCCATTCAGTAAGGTCAGGTTCTTCTTTTGTGAGCCCCAGTTTTTCGCAGGCTACCTTACCAAGACCTGCTTCTTCAAGCATAAGGGGAACTTCATAAAGAATTGAAGCATCAAGATTTTCAATGACTGCATCGGGACGAAGGTTACAAAAGAGAGCTGTTTTTGATTTAAATTCGTCGCTTAATGGAATTTCACTGCGGCACACAACCACATCCGACTGAATACCAAAGCCAAGAAGCTCTTTAACACTATGCTGGGTGGGCTTACTTTTCTGCTCGCCCGACATGCTAAGATAAGGAACTAAAGTAACATGGATATAGAGGCAGTTTTCCTTGCCGACATCTGTGGATACCTGACGGATTGCTTCGATATAGGGAAGGCCTTCCATGTCGCCCACTGTACCGCCGATTTCGGTGATAACAATATCAGCACCACTCTGAGCTCCAACAGAAAAGATTTTGCTCTTTATTTCGTTGGTTACATGAGGAATAACCTGAACTGTGCCTCCGCCAAAAGCGCCCTGACGCTCACGGGTGAGCAGCGACCAGTATATTCTGCCTGAGGTAACATCGGAATCTATATTGAGATTTTCATCGATAAATCTTTCGTAGTGACCAAGGTCTAAGTCGGCTTCGCCTCCATCTTCGGTTACAAAAACCTCACCGTGCTGAAGAGGACTCATATTTGCCGGGTCAACATTGAGATAAGGGTCGAATTTCTGCATGGTAACTTTATAGCCACGAGCTTTAAGGAGTCTGCCAAGTGAAGCCGCTGTGATACCCTTTCCCAATCCGGATACAACGCCACCTGTTACAAAAATGTATTTAACTGCCATAAAATCACCTCATTTTAAAAATTCAATACCTGATATATTGTATAATTTTTTCGACACAATGTCAAGGCATTTTTATAAAAAAAGAACTGAAAAAACATAGAAAATAAAGGCGGAATAATGTCTATTTTTAACAATGGGAAAACTCAATGTGTTTTATAACTGGTTTCTTCCTGATTATATATACCATAAGCAAAAAAACTTTCGTGGCATAGCAATGATTGAGTATGAAATTAAATAATAAATTATTGTTTATCGCTCGACGCGATAAACAATAATAGATAAAAGTGAATAGAGAATAGTGAATAGAAATGGTTCAAAGCCGCCATTAGCGGCTTTGTTCCGATTCTCTTCTCTCTTATCTCTTCTCTCTTCACTGTTA
>JAFSBJ010000053.1 GCA_017437345.1 Clostridia bacterium
AAAACGCCAAAAGCAATTCTGCATAATAAAAAGTATTCGTTCATTTCACCTGCGGCAAAGCTTTTGTATCTTGCTATGCTTGAAAGACAAAGTCTTTCTCTTAAAAATAATCTTAAGGATAAGGAAGGAAATGTCTACATCATCTTTACCCACGAAGATGCAAGAGAAGTTATAGGCTGTGGTGTCAATAAAGCTGTTAAGGCATTCGGTGAGCTTGATTCAGTATCCGGCGTAGGTCTTATAAAAAGAAAACGACAGGGGCTTTGCCGACCTGATTTAATCTACCTTAATTCTGAAATATTAAGTGATGGTGAATCCAAGGTGGATAAAGAGTTGATAAAGCCAAAAAAAGAAAAAAACAGGAATTGTAAAAATGAAAGCTCAGAAGTTACCAAAGATAAAACTCAGGAGCTTTCCAAATCACAAACTAATAATATTAAAAAGAAAAATATTAAAATAAATAATATTAATCATTCTTATCCTTCTTTTGATGCCGAAGCTGATGCGAATGAAAGATATAATCAAAAAGAATTTATAAAATTAAATATCGACTATGATGTGTTAATAAATAGCTATCAGAAGGAAATTATAGATGAAATAGTTTGTGTTATAACAGATGCAGTCTGCTCCAAAAAAGAATATTTCATAATAGGAGGAGAGAAGATTCCTTCAGAGATTGTGCGAAAAAAGCTTCTGTCCTTAGATCAGAGTCATATTGAATATGTGTGTAATTCTCTTTGCAAAACCTCAACAGATGTTAAAAATATTAATTCCTATATCATAACCTGCCTCTATCGTGCGGCAGATAATATCAGTATTCACTATAAGCTTATGGTAAACCACAATAAAAGGGAAGAAAAAAAGAGTAAAACCCAATTTGGATTCTACTCTTAAGTTCATTTAAAATCTGAAATCTCTTATTCCATTTTCTATCTTTTCAAGATTGTCTTTTGCAATTTGTCTGACCTTTTCATTGGGAATGTTTTCTAATTCTCTTAATATAAGCTCTTTTCCCTTTTTCTTTGTGTCCTCCGATGCGTAGTCCATCAGAAATTCCTGTAGAGTCATAAGTGCATTGGGGTGACAGCAGTTTCCAATCTGCCCGTTTTTTAAAAGAGTCATAAATCTGTCGCCGGTTCTGCCTTCTCTGTAGCATGCTGTGCAGAAAGAGGGGATATATCCAAGGTCAATAAGCCAGTTAACAACCTCATCAAGACTTCTCTGGTCGGAAACATCAAACTGCTCTGAATCGTGGGGGCGTTCTTCTTCTGTATAGCCGCCAACTGATGTTCTTGATGCTCCGCTTATCTGAGAAACACCAAGCCTTATAACCTTTTCCCTTACCTGCTGGCTTTCCCTTGTTGAAATAATCATGCCTGTGTATGGCACAGAAATTCTTATAAGAGCGCAGATTTTTGCAAACATATCGTCGCTTATTCCATTATCAAACTGATCAGGGTCAATGTCGTCTGCTTTTTTTAATCGTGGAACACTTATTGTGTGTGGTCCAACACCATGAACAGCTTCTAAATGCTCTGCGTGCATCAGAAGTCCTGCAAATTCATAGCGATATAATTCAAGACCGAATAAAACACCTAAGCCAACATCGTCAATTCCGCCCTCCATCGCTCTGTCCATAGCTTCTGTATGGTAGCAGTAGTCATGTTTGGGGCCTGTTGGATGAAGCTTTTCGTAGCTTTCCTTGTGGTAGGTTTCCTGAAAGAGGATATATGTGCCGATTTCAGCCTCTTTAAGCTTGCGATAATTTTCAACTGTGGTTGCGGCAATATTAACATTAACCCTTCTTATGGCACCATTTTTGTGCTTTATGGAGTAGATGGTTTTGATGCAGTCAATAATATATTCAATAGGATTATTAACAGGGTCTTCACCGGCTTCAATTGCCAGTCGTTTGTGTCCCATATCCTGAAGCGCAATAACTTCGTTTTTAACCTCTTCCTGGGTTAATTTCTTTCTTGCAATGTGCTTGTTTTTAAGGTGATAGGGGCAGTAAAGACAACCGTTAACGCAATAATTTGAAAGATAGAGGGGGGCAAACATAACAATTCTATTGCCATAGAAATCTTTTTTAATTTGTTCGGCTAATGCATAAACCTCATTTATGATTTCTTCATTTTCTGTGGCAAGAAGAACCGATGCCTCTCTGTGGGAAAGACCTTTTCTTTCTTTAGCTTTTTCGACTATTTTCCTTAACAGCTCAAGATTATCCTTGTTTTCTTCAGCGTAGCTCAAGGTGTCAAGAATTTCTTCGTGATTTATAAATTCTTCGGCTTTAAGTGATTTTGGATTATACATAACTATTTTCCTTTCATAAAAAAACTTCCGCATATATTCCGGAAACGGACATGCGGAAGTCTACAATGCATTTGTTTGTTTTTCTTCCGCCTCATAATAATTATTCGGTGTCAGATTTACTTTCTTTAGCTATAATACCACTTTGTTAATTGTTTGTCAAGCTAAGAACACCCGGTTTCCTTATATTGTATCTATATCCGGCATATTGCCAGTTCTGGCTGAAATTTCTCATCAGATTCCAATATCCGGCACCTCTTAAACCGAATTCGTCCATAAGGTCAAATTTTGCTTTTATGCTTCGTATATCTTCAAACCAAACCTCGTGGTCTGCTCCGTCTGCTGCTCTGTATTTAAAATAGGGAGTTGCGGCAGTCTCATCATAGAGAATCTGAGCATTGTTTTCGGCAGCTATCGAAATTGCTTCCTCATTACCTATAAGCTTTGCCCTTGTAACGCCTTTTTCATAGGGAAGCTTCCAGTCATACCCATAGTTTGGAATACCCATAAAAATTTTTTGAGGATTTATTTCCGACACAGCATATTCAATAACTCGTCTTACCTGATTTATAGGTGCCACAGCCATTGGTTCGCTGTATGTGTAGCCCCATTCATAGGTCATAGCCATAACTGTGTTTGCAGCTTCTCCCAAAGCTTGGTAGTTGTGTCCTTCATATAGTGTTCCTCTTTGCTCA
>JAFSBJ010000054.1 GCA_017437345.1 Clostridia bacterium
AGAAATGGTTTTTTTCTGAATCATTATCCATATGTTCAGCCACCCATATCAAAAGGGAAGAATCCTGTTCCATTAATGATTATGACAACAGACAGAGAGATTTCACAGGAAGAATTTATTGGTATAAAGGAATCTATATACAAAATAGTTTATAATGTAGTTTAATTGTTTTATTAACCAATAACTGCGATATTGTATTATTGTATAACACAATATATTGTGTTATATGCATTTTTAACAAATATTATATTATAAAATTAGTGAAATCGACAAAATAGAAATTTTTACATATTTTACTTGAAATATGACGAAAAATGAGATACAATGATAAAAGCAGTTAAATACTTATGTGAGGAGTGAAATCTCATGAACAAGCTTGAAAAACTTTTCAAAATCAAAGAACGCGGAAGTAGCGTTCGCACAGAGATTATCGCAGGTATCACCACCTTCCTGGCTATGGCGTATATCCTTGCTGTTAATCCAAACTACCTAGAAATAGCAGGTATTCCCAGAGGTGCAGCATTTTCTGCAACAGCTATTTCTGCAGGTATAGCAACACTATGTATGGCATTTTTTGCCAATTATCCTGTAGCACTTGCTTCAGGTATGGGACTTAATGCATTTTTTGCATTCACAGTATGCGGCGCAATGGGTTGTTCCTATCAGGTAGCGCTTACTGCAGTATTCCTCGAAGGTATAATCTTTATGCTTCTTTCGCTGTTTAAATTCCGTGAAGCTCTTGTAAACAAAATCCCCAATAACCTTAAATTCGGTATTACAGCCGGTATTGGTCTTTTTATAACAATTATTGCTCTCTTAAATGCGAAAATTGTTGTAGCCGATCCTGCCACAACTGTAGCACTCGGTAGTCTTGCATCACCAGGAGTTGTTCTTGCAATAGCAGGTCTTCTTATCATTGGTGTTCTTGAACACTTCAAAGTTCCCGGTGGTATTCTTTTGGGTATTATTATTACATGGGTATTAGGCATTATTTCTGAGCTTATTGGCTGGTATGTTCCCGATGTTGAAGCTGGAGTATATTCAGTAATTCCATCATTCTCAATGGATGCTTTTGCAATGCCATTATTCTTTGAATTTGACTTTGGCTTTATTGCTAAAAACATAACTCCATTCCTCATTATTTTGTTCACATTCCTCTACACCGATATTTTCGACACAGTTGGAACACTTATTGGTGTTGCTCAGAAGGGTGAGCTCCTTGATGAAGAAGGCAGACTTCCCAAAGCAGGCGGTGCTCTCATGGCTGATGCTGTAGGTACTGTTGTTGGTGCTTGTCTTGGTACTTCAACCGTAACAAGCTATGTTGAATCAAGTGCCGGTGTTGCTGCAGGTGGTAAAACAGGTCTTGCTTCTGTTGTAACAGCAATTCTTTTCTTTGTATCTCTGGTTCTTGCACCGGTATTCACAGCTATTCCCGGTTTTGCTACAACACCCGCAATGCTTTATGTTGGTCTTTTAATGCTTTCATCTGTTAAGAAAGTAGATTTTGATGGTGATGCAGCAGATGTAATCGGCGCGTTCCTTGCAATCGTTATGATGCCGCTTACATATTCAATTGCCAATGGTATTATGTTTGGTATGCTTTCTTGGGTTATTCTCAAACTTGTTATTGGCAAAGCAAAGGAAATCAGTGGTGTTATGTGGATTTCTGTTGCACTTTTCGTTGTATATATCACACTCAAAGTAATGGGTCTTGCATAATTAGTTTTTGCTTATTTAATCCTCCGCTCAAAATGAGCGGGGGATTTTTTTGCAAATAAAGTCGACAATTGACAAAGTATGATTAATAGTATATAATTATTATGTATGAATGTGTAAAAAATTTTAGGTAATGGAAGGTATTGAATAATGGAAGAAATCAGAGCTAAAAAAGGCTTTATTTGCGATATGGATGGTGTAATATACCATGGTAATATTATTCTCGATGGTGTCAGAGAATTTATAAACTGGCTTAATAGTGAGAATAAAGAGTATCTGTTTTTAACAAACAGCCCCGAAAGAACTCCGCTTGAATTAAGTCATAAGCTGTCGAGAATGGGTTTGGAAGTTTCAGAAGACCACTTTTACACCAGTGCTCTTGCCACAGCAAAATTTTTGAAAACGCAGATGGAAGGCGCAAGTGCTTATGTGATAGGTGAGGGCGGTCTTATGAATGCTCTTTATGATGCGGGTATATATATGAACGATGTTAATCCTGATTATGTTATAGTTGGCGAAACAAGAACCTATAATTTTGAAAAGATTGAAAAAGCGATTGCTCTTGTTAATAAAGGTGCCCGCCTTATTGGAGCTAATCCTGATGTTACGGGGCCAACTGAAACAGGTATTATGCCTGCAACAGGTTCTCTTATTGCACCAATTGAAATTGCAACCGGCAAAAAAGCTTATTTTGTTGGTAAGCCAAATCCGTTTATAATCCGTCATGCAATGAGAAAATTGAACACACATTCTGTTGATACAGTTATAATAGGTGACAGAATGGATACGGATATTGTTTCCGGAATAGAATCATCAATAGATACAGTGCTTGTTTTAAGCGGTGTAACATCTCGGGATGAAATTGATAAGTTTCCCTACAGACCAAAATATGTATTAAATGGTGTCGGTGATATTCTTAAATAAACTTTGACGGAGGTATAATTAATGTTCACTTGTGATAAATGTGGTGCTCGTCTTGCAGATGGCATGAAATATTGTGATAAATGCGGATCTGTTGTTGATGAAAATACAGAAAAAACAGATGATGCACTTGGACTTAACGATATAAAACCTTTAGATAATAATGAAACAAATGAAAAAACAAAAATGAAAGATTATATGATGAATATCATTTCGTATCTCCCTCACTCTCTTTCATCAAAAGGAGACAGAACGGCACTTATGATAGGTCAGGGGTCTATTATAGCTCTCGCACTTATATATATTATAT
>JAFSBJ010000004.1 GCA_017437345.1 Clostridia bacterium
ACTTACACGACAATAGGCTGCAACTCGTTTCTTACCTTTCTTTTTCTTTTCTACAGGGCTTTTTGTTGCAGGTATTACCACTACTTCCAATTCGGGCATTACCTGAGTCTCGCTATATCTTACATCCATTCCTGATCAATCTCTGCCCGAAGCTTTTCATCAAAGTTTGAGACTGCTTCCTTAACCTTTTCTCGCACTCCTTCAAGCACCTCAACTTGCTCGTCTGATAATTCATATCCATTGTTTAGAGTATCTTCTGTACAGCGATATATCTGCATCATCTCTTTGTCGTTAAAAAGCTTTGCAGATTGAAGCAATCCCGATCTTATAACAAAATCTTCTTTAGCTTTTTCATAATCTGTGAAGTAATGTCCGTGATACAGAGCATTGCTTCCAAATGACCATGTTGTAAATTCAAAGCTTCTTGATGATGGATGTTCAATTCCGCCAAGCACAACGCCATTGAATTCTGCAAGCAGCTTATATGGCATATTGAAGTCTCTTGCACTAAGCTCCGGTGCTTTATCCATCAGGTCGATATATTCCTTGACTGTTTTAAAGGTCTTATCTGCTTCTTCAACAAGCTTATAAAATTCTTCTGTTTTCTCTGTGGCTGCGTTATAGCATACACCACCGGGATATCTGATTTCGAAGCTTCCTGAGTCACCATAGCCAACCCTTACTGCTGATTCATCAATCCATACCGTTACGCCTTCATGCTCTGGCAGGTTCTGCTTTATCTGATACAAAAATCTGTCTACATTCATTTGCTTTCCTCCTTCCTCATGACATTGTCATTCCCTGTTCCTCTTTGAAACCGAGTATTTCCTGCAAATAGTGGTCATCTTTCATATATACTATTCCACCATTTACAAATCTTCCTTGTCTCTCTTCCATCTGATCTTCACCGAATTTCGCATCATCAAAATAGTCATGAAGCTCTATGCTGATATGATAATCAGCTACTTCATCAATGATATGCTGTGCCATATCTGTACATTCTGTCGCACCTTCAAGAAAATGAAACTTGTCCATATTATCTGCAAGCTTTATAATGTCTTCAGGATCGTATGTATCAGCATATTCCATTATTGCAGATAACTTTTTAAGCTCGTTTTCAGCTCCAAAGCTATTTATTGCTTCTGCAACTCTGTTTAATGTGGTCAATCCATGACTATCAAGAAACTCTGTCAACCTTTCTCTCCATTCTTCGTTTTCGCCTTCGTAGTATTTGAATGTAACCTCTAATTCTTCATCTTCAAGGCTTGCATCCATTGCCTTTAATACTCTGCTCAGAGTATCTTCGGATTCAGGAAGCCAAAGAGATACAGTCTTCATATCCTTTGTAACTGAAACCTCTACAATTTTGTCCCCCTGCAGATTTTCAGATGCAGGAATTCCATTGTATCTGTTTATTGCAGGAATATCATCGCTTACAAATAACATTCCATGTTCTGTAAATCGTCCTGTTCCTGAATTGACAAGTTCTCTGCCAATCTTTGCAAAGTCCGTTGGTATGTTTGTTTCATCGTCAATAGATATAAGTCTTGTGAAGTAATGTGTTCTGCCGATTTGTTCGGGGCTGCTTAAATCCTGTATTAAAGTGAAACGATGAAGATTAGCCGTCAGATTTATAAGTTCACGAGAATTTCTTATATTAAATTCAGCGGCAACACACTCAAACTTCTTAAGCTCCTTTGAGTCAAGATACTGAAGTCTGTTTGCCAAAAGGTTTAATTCATCAAGGTCAACAAAATCATCCTCAAGGAATGAAAAGAACTTGAAGTCATTAACCTGCGTTACAAACATTTTGGCTTCTGTCATATCTCTGACTCCCAATTCCTCAAGCTTTGAATCGAGAACATGTCCCGAACAGGGAAAGTCAATCTGTCTTTCATTGTTGTCATATCGTATGGTTACATTAATCACTTTGTTTCACCTCCACAAAAATCAGATTTCTTTTTACATTCATTACACAGTTCCTCCTTCTTAAATTTGGGTATAAAAAAAGACGATAACCTCATTTCTGAAATTATCGCCTTCGTTTATCGTTATTAACTTGTGTTAGGGTTCGTATCCTGTATGTTCTAACTTGCATCTTTTATGTAGCTAAGTCGGAATTTTATAGGATTTATGCCGTTGTCTCTGGTTCAAGACTGGTAGAAACGGTGGGTGCATCTACTGTCTTTTATTCAAATGGGATTTTTGAAAATTGCCCGAAAAGCGCGTAAAAATGCGGTCAAAACAGATTGCATCTATTTTGACCGCGAATTTTGGCTCCCCGTGCTGGGCTCGAACCAGCGACAACGCGGTTAACAGCCGCGTGCTCTGCCAACTGAGCTAACGAGGAATATATAGGCC
>JAFSBJ010000055.1 GCA_017437345.1 Clostridia bacterium
ATTTTATGATATAATTATTTAAAATAGTGTGTTATGATTTTTATTTTCTATCCAAACACAATTCAGGAGGAAATAATATGGAAAACTTCAATCTTAATAATGAGCAGAATGGCAATATCAGAATTTCAGATGAGGTTATCGCAACTATAGCATCAGTTGCAACAAAGGAAATTGATGGGATTTCCGGTCTTAGTTTATCTTTTACAGATGAAATAACCTCTAAATTTGTTAAAAAGAATGCAACAAAGTCAATTAAAATAACACAAGATGATGGAAACATAACCATTGATATAAGTGTTGTTGTTAATTATGGTGTAAGAATACCTGATGTATCCTGGGAAGTTCAGGAAAATGTTAAAAAATCCGTTGAGTTGATGTCCGGACTTAATGTTAGCAAAGTTAATGTTATTGTTGCCGGAGTTAATTTTGAATCTTCTTCTGAAGAAAACGAGAAGAGTTCGGTTGAATAAAATTATATAAAATCATATCAAAAATGGCCTTTCTTAATAAGATAGGTCGATTTTTGATTATTTACAGTTTACGGAGGTAAAATATGAGCAGAAAAACAGCAAGGGAAGCTGCGTTTAAAACAATCTATGAAATACCATTCCACACCAATGAAACACCAGCCGATGTTATTAATTTTGGAACAAAATATGAAGAATATAAATTAACTTCACAAAATGACATTGATTATTATATCAATGTAACATCATTGTGTTTTGAACATTCAGAAGAAATTGACAAGAAGATTTCTTCGTTGCTTAAAGACTGGACAATAGAAAGAATTTCTAAAATAGATTTGTCAATACTCAGACTTGCAATTTGTGAAATCACATACATAGAGGATATTCCATATCAGGTTTCGATTAATGAAGCGGTTGAACTTGCTAAAAAATTTAGCGATGATGATGCTCCGTCGTTTATTAACGGTGTTCTTGCATCTGCTGTATAAGAGGGGATAATATGCCTGTTATAACAGTTTCACAACTGAATAACTACATGAAAAGATATGTTGATCAGAACACTCATCTTTCTGAGCTTTGGGTTAAAGCGGAAATATCCAATTGTAAAAAACATTATAGCGGTCATATTTATATGACCTTAAAAGATGAAACATCATCTATGAAAGCTGTTATGTTTAAGTCAAGCGCTGAAAAATTAAAATTTGTCCCCGAAGACGGTTGTAAAATTATAGCTTTTGGTAATGTGGGTGTATATGAACGAGATGGGGTTTATCAGCTTTATGTTGAGTCAATGATACCGGATGGTGTGGGTGAGCTTTATGCTGCATATGAAAAACTAAAGAATCAGCTTATGCTTGAGGGATTGTTTGATGATTCACATAAGAAAAAAATACCTTCATTCCCGAAAAATATAGGTGTTGTAACATCAATATCAGGAGCAGCTCTAAGGGATATAATTAATGTTATTAAAAGAAGATATCAACTATGCAATGTGTGTGTATATCCTGTTAAAGTGCAGGGGATAGGTGCTGCCGATTCTATATGCGATGGTTTAAAGTTTTTTTCTGATAATGAAAAATGTGATGTTGTTATATTAGCCCGTGGCGGTGGAAGTATTGAAGATTTATGGGCTTTTAACGAAGAAAAAACAGCAAGAGCTATTTTTGATTGCAAAAAACCTGTTATATGCGGTGTAGGTCATGAAACAGACTACACAATTTCCGATTTTGTTGCTGATATGCGTGCACCAACACCATCAGCCGCAGCAGAACTTGTAACTCCGTCTCAGCTTTCTCTCAGAAACCTTATTGATGAATATGATGCAAGAACTAAATCTGCATTGGATTTTATTATTGAAAAAGCGGACAAGCAGCTTAGAAACAATTCAATTGACAGATTAAGTTTTTTAATGGAATCCCATTTGGAAAGAAAGTGTCTTATTTTTGATTCATTAAAAAACAAAATGTTTAATTCATACACCAGATTGAGTTCGGATGCTCTCCGAAAGCTTGCAGCTATTTCGTCATCGCTGGATGCCTTAGATCCTAAAAAGGTTTTGAAAAGAGGATATAGCTTTATTATGGATAATGAAGGAAAATGTTTATCCGGAAAAAATCTTAAACCGGATGATTTTATTAATTTAGTATATGACAAGGGAAGCGCTCTGTGCAGGGTTATGGAGGTTCACAATGAAAAATAATATTGATTTTGAAACAACACTTTCAAAGCTTGAAGATATTGTAAAAAAACTGGAATCCGGTAATGTTGGACTAAGTGAAAGTCTTGAACTTTATGAAGAGGGTATTTCCCTTTCTAAGTCATGTAAAGAACTACTGGAAAATGCCAAACAGAAGATAGAAGTTATTAAAAATGAAAATTACACAGACAATGAATTTGATATGCATACGGAGGATTAAAAATGAGTTTCGATATAGATTATAAAGAAAGAGTAGCTTATATAGACAGCTATATATCTGATTATCTTTCAACATACAAAAAAGCTTCTCCAGAAATTGTTGATGCGATGAAGTATTCCGTGTTAAATGGTGGAAAAAGACTTCGCTCTGTTTTGTGCACAGAAATATGCAGTATGCTTGGTGGTAATAAAGAAGCTGCAATGCCATTTGCCTGCGGTATTGAGCTTATTCATGCATATTCATTGGTACACGATGACCTTCCTGCAATGGATAATGCAGATACAAGGCGTGGACAACCCAGCTGTCACAAAAAATATGGTGAAGCAATGGGAATACTTTGCGGTGATGCACTTCTAAACTCTGCATTTGAAGTTATGCTGGATAATTGCACAGATTTAACTCATATAAAAGCTGCGAGGGCTATAGCCGAGTCATCCGGTGCTGAAGGAATGGTATCAGGTCAGGTTAAGGACCTTAAAGTAGGTTCTTCTGCTGATGTAACAGGCGATGAACTGATTGATATAATCGAGCAAAAAACAATGGCAATAATAAGCAGTGCATCTGTTGCCGGAGCATATATTTCCGGTGCAGATGAAGAAACCATTAGAAAAATCAGAGAATTTTCATATCATCTTGGTCTTGCATTTCAGATTCGTGATGATTTTGAAGATATAAAGGAAGATGCAGCGGCATTTAATGACAGTCCGAATTTTATTAATGCGCTTGGAGAAAAAAGAGCCAGAGAATTATTGGAAGAACATTCACAAGCGAGCAAAAGGATTATTTTGGAATTTAAAAACAATGAATTCTTATGCGAGTTTTTGAATTTTTTATTTTAAATTTTAAGGTATTTAAGTTATGGAAATCATAGAAAAACTTACAGATAAATCATATATAAAAAATTTGAATAGCGATGATATGGATATTGCAGCTGAAAGAATAAGAAAGTTTCTTGTTGATAATGTTCTTGTTACAGGTGGCCATTTAGCATCTAATCTTGGAGTTGTTGAGCTTACTCTTGCTATTCATAAAGTGTTTGATTTTCCAAAAGACAAAATAATATTTGATGTTGGTCACCAATGTTATGTTCATAAAATATTAAGTGGAAGATACGATAAGTTTTCCACATTAAGACAGTTAAACGGTCTTTCCGGCTTTCCCAAAACTGAAGAAAGTGAATATGATTCGTTTAACACAGGTCATTCAGGAACATCCATTTCGGCAGCATTAGGTATGGCAAGAGCCAGGGATCTAAGTGGTGAAGATTTTAATGTTATAGCATTTATTGGTGATGGCTCAATATCAAATGGTATGTCTTTTGAAGCACTTAATGATGCCGGTGCATCAAACACAAAAATAATAATCATACTTAATGATAACGAAATGTCCATAAATGAAAATGTTGGTGGTTTGTCAACTCATCTGAGTATGCTCAGACTCAGCAATAAATACATCAAAGCAAAATCAAATATCCACAGGTTTTTGGACAAATGTGGTTTTATCGGGAAATCTCTATCAAAAATTATTCATAACTTAAAAAATATTGTTAAAATTGCAAACATAAGAATTCCACTTTTTCAATATTTAGGAATAAACTATATAGGCCTTATTGATGGTTATAACATTGATGATTTGACCGAAGCTTTAGAAAAAGCAAAGAATACACCCGGTCCGGTTATTGTCCACACAATAACAAAAAAAGGGAAAGGCTATTATGAAGCGGAGGAAAATCCGTCATATTATCATGGCGTATCGCCTGCCGGAAACAAACAAAAATCAAATAAAAGCTATACTGATATTTTTGGCGAATATATGTTAAATAAAGGTAGTAAAAATAAAAAACTTGTTTCTATTACTGCAGCCATGGGATCTAATTGCGGTCTTGATAAGTTTTCAAAACAGTATCCGGAGCGTTTTTTTGATATTGGAATATCTGAAGAACATGGAGTAACATTATCAGCAGGTTTTGCAAAAGGCGGATTCATTCCTGTTTATTCGGTTTATTCAACCTTTCTACAAAGGGGATATGACCAGATACTCCACGATGTTTGTATGCAGAATCTCCATGTTGTATTTTCCATAGACAGAGCAGGTATTGTTGGAGAAGATGGTGAAACCCATCAAGGAACTTTTGACTTTTCTTATTTACTCCATCTGCCGAATATAACAGTTATGGCACCTTCATGCATTAATGATTTCAAAGCAATGCTGGATATGGCTATAGATGAAATAAAAGGTCCTGTTGCAATCAGATTTCCCAAAGATATTGCAGCTGATTTTGAAGACTATAAATTCAATAAAACAGGATTGGATACCATCAATTATTCAGGTGATGACATACTTATTTTATCTGTTGGAAGAATGGCAGGTATATGTAAAAAAGCTTATGATATTCTTGCATCTTCAGGATATAAAGTACATCTTGTTAATGTTGGCGTGATTAAACCGCTTAATAGCAGTCGTTTAAATAAGCTACTAAATAAAGCTACTGTTGCAGTTACAGTTGAAGACAATATAATAAGCGGTGGAGCAGGGGAGTATATTATATCTAAAACAGATAGAATAAACAAATCGAAAATTATTAATATGGGTTTTAATGATTCATTTGTTCCTCAGGGAAAGCAATTTGAATTATTTGAAAAATATGATCTTACAGCAGAAAAGATTGTGGAAACAATAAAAAAGGAAATGATACAATATGAACAGCAGGCTTGACATAGAAATGGTGAATCGCGGTCTCGTTGAAAGCAGAGAGAAAGCGAAGGCTCTTATTATGAGCGGAATTGTTTATGTTAATAATCAAAAAGCACTAAAAGGCGGAGACAAAATAAAAGATGGTGATCAGATTGAAATCAGAGGACAAAAACTGCCATTTGTAAGTCGTGGTGGTTTGAAGCTTGATAAAGCTATTAAATCTTTTAATATTAACCTTAACAATCAATTTTGTATGGATATTGGCGCTTCAACCGGAGGATTTACCGATTGTATGCTTCAAAACGGAGCACAGAAGGTATATGCAGTTGATGTCGGTTATGGTCAGTTAGCATGGAAACTTCGTAATGATGAGCGTGTTATCAATATGGAAAGGACAAACATCAGATATCTTGATTATAAGCTTATTAAAGAAGAAATTGATTTTGTATCTATTGATGTTGCATTCATCTCTCTTAAGTTGGTTTTGCCTGTAGCATATAATGTTTTAAAAGAAGGCGGCTCGATTGTTGCGCTTATAAAACCGCAGTTTGAAGCCGGGAAAGATGATGTGGGTAAAAAAGGTGTTGTCAGGGATATATCTATTCACAGAAGAGTAATTAAAGAGATAGTAGATTTTAGCATAGCCTCAGGCTTTTCTGTTTGCGGTCTTGATTTTTCACCTATAAAAGGACCCGAGGGAAACATTGAGTTTTTACTTTTATTAACTAAAAAATATACGGTTACATCATGTGTAGATGAAGAACTTATAAATAGTGTTACCGATGAATCACATAAGATTGGTGGAGAAATATGATGAGATATGATATAAATATGTCTGATGAAGAATTAAAACTAGAACGTAGTATGCCTGCAATTGACATATCATACGCACAAGTCGATGATGGTTTTATTGATAAAATTACTACTACAGATAAAAAAGTTATTCGAGTTGCTTCGGATGACGATTTTATTCTCGATGCCGGTAAAGATGACAATGTAACATCAATTGATGCATATGCACTAAAAGACGAAACTACAAAGACAACAAAAATAACCAGTGTAAAATACAAGAAAGAAACCAAGAATAATAAAGATATTAAAATGGATGATAAAAAACAAGATAAAGATATCCACAAAAATCACCGAAAGCGTGTCAGATCTAATTTTATCAAATATGGATTGGAACCCTTATCTGAATATCAGGTTCTTGAAATGCTGCTTTTTTATACTATACCACGCAAGGATACAAATGTTATAGCACATCGCTTAATAGATAGATTCGGCACACTTAATAATGTTCTGGAGGCAGATTACAATGACCTGGTTGAAGTAGAAGACATTGCCGAAGTTTCAGCTTCTCTTATAGTATTTTTCAGGGAATTACATAAATATATCTGCACCAATTCATCTACGGAAAATACAGATTTAAGCACTGCAGATAGAGTTGGTCAGTTTTGCTGCAAATACTTTTTTAATCATACCGAAGAAAATCTTATTCTTATTTCTATGGATGGCAACAGGAAGCTGAAATGTGTTGATGTGATTAGCAGAGGCAGTGAAAACGAGACAGCATTCTATCCAAGAAAGATTATAAAAGCTGTTGTAAAAAACAGGACAAATGTTGTTGCTATAGCACATAATCATCCCGGTGGTTCACCCGAACCGTCATCAAACGATTTACTCATCACCAAAAAATTAGGCACAATGCTTTTGGATATTGGAGTAAGCGTTATAGATCACATTATATGCAGCGGAGACAAGTATGTCAGCATAGCAAAAAGAGGTCTTTTGAGGTTTTAACAATGAAAACAGAGAATTTTAAAAAGCTTGATATATCAGATTAAGAATCTGTGCAAAAATGCTTAAATGGGCAGTATAATAACTCAGAAGCATCTTTTTCAACAATGTATATGTGGCAGCATTATGCTCAGGTAAAATACCTTTTAGAAGATAGTGTGTTATATAGCTTATGTAAAAATAAAGATGGTAATTTCTCCTCGTTTATGCCATATGGGAAAAATCGTAATTCAATTGAAACCGTTGATAAATTGTTTAATATGCTTTCTTCGTTAAGCAAGCAGGTTGAAATTAATTTGTGTACAAAAGATTTTGTGGATTTTATTTCAGAATCAACAAAATATAATATTGAAATTATTGAGCGCAGAGATTCGTTTGATTATGTGTATAAAACAGAAGAACTTATAAACCTTCCCGGGAGACGGTATCATAGCAAAAAAAATCATATAAATTCGTTTGGCAAAAAATATCAGTATAGATATTGCACATATGATGCATCCATGAGAGAAAGGTGTATGGAGTTTTGTGATAGGGTATTATCTGAGCACTATATGTCAGATCGTGTTTCGTATGAAACTGAACTCTATAGCATAAAAAAGACTTTTGATCATCTTGAAACAATGAATCTTAAATGCGGTTTATTAATTCTTGATGATAGCATAATAGCATTGTCTGTTGGCGAAAAACTCAATAATGACTATGCGCTTATTCACATTGAAAAAGCTGATTATAATTATCGTGAAGCATATTCAGTTATTAACAACCTTTTTCTAAAAAATGAATTCTCAGATACAAAATTTGTGAATAGGGAAGAAGATATGGGAATAGAAGGGCTGAGAAAAGCCAAGCTTTCATATCATCCATGTGAAATGATTGAAAAATATAAGATAATTTTAAGTAAGGAGTAATTAAAATGATTTATGTATTGCTTGCAACAGGTTTCGAAGAAATAGAAGCGCTTGCTTTTGTGGATATTCTCAGAAGAGCAGACATAAAAGTTCAGACTGTATCTACAGAAAATACCCAAACTGTAACGGGTTCACATGGTATAACTGTTGTAGTTGATATTAAAATTAATGAACTTTCTGAAATTGGTGATGGAATTGTGTTACCAGGTGGACTTCCCGGAACATATAACCTTCGTGACAACCCAAAAGTTACAGATATGATAAAGGATTATAATTTCAAAGGCAAAATTATCGCAGCAATTTGCGCAGCTCCAAGTGTATTCGGAGAAATCGGTCTTTTGAAAGGAAAAAGAGCAACATGTTATCCATCTTTTGAAAATAAACTTATTGGCGCTCAATGTTGCACAGATAGAGTTGTTGTTGATGGAAACATTATCACATCCCGCGGGGCAGGTACAGCTCATGACTTTGCATTAAAATTTGTTGAAATAATTAAAGGCAAAGATGTGGCAAATAACTTACGGAGTTCTATGCTATATGAATAAATTGGAATATCGTAAATATTACAAAAACATTCGTAATTCAATACACAAAGAGATTGCGGACAAAAAATCAGATATGATAACAGATAATTTGTTATCAATTAAAGACTTTAGGAATGCAGATAGGGTGTTTGTGTATCTTTCATATGGCAGCGAGGTTTCTACAGATAAAATAATAAACTATTTGCTTGATAATGACAAATGTGTATTGGTTCCCAAATGTAACATCGAAAACGAAACTATGATTCCAATCAGAATACATAATTTATCCGACCTGCAAACGGGATGCTAATGAATAAGAGAACCCATAATAAGCCAACAATACAAAGGTAAAATAGATCTGGCTGTAATACCCGGAATTGCTTTTGACAGATATGGAAACCGAATTGGTCATGGAAAAGGTTATTATGATAAATTCCTTGAAAACAAAACAATATGCAAAATAGCACTCTGCTATGAAGAATGTTTATCAGAAAACCGAATTCCTGTTTCTTCTTATGATTTACCAATGAACTACATTGTAACGGATAGAGAAGTGCTGAGTTTTGACTATTAATTGCAAGTGACCATTTCGCAAAATTAAAATTTTGCGAAATGAGGGAGGGTTGAAATTTCTTAAAAAAAACAAAACAAACTTCCGTGATGTGCCTGTTATTCTGAGAGATTATCTGAATCATATGATTATAATGGGTAAATCCGGAAGCACTGTCAAAGAATATTATTATGATCTCAGAACATTTTTTAAATATATCTATGCAGTTGTAAATGATTTGGATATATTTAATCTTCAGGATATTTCATTAGATAAATTTGATGAAAATATTTTAAAAAAAGTAACTGTGAGTGACCTTCGTGAATTCATTGCATACATACATCAGTTTAAATCTACAAATTCAAACTACAAAGCCCGAAAAGTTGCCAGCATAAGATCCTTTTATAATTATCTTAATCTGGAATTACATTTTATAGATAATAACCCTGCCAGCGAACTTCACACTCCAAAACTTGGTAAGCGCCAACCCAGATACCTCAGCCTTGAAGAAAGCCTTAAATTTATTACTTCCATTGACGGACCCTTTCGTGAGCGAGATGTTGCTATCTTTGTTTTATTTCTAAATTGCGGTTTGCGATTGTCTGAGTTAGTTGGGATTAACTTAAATGATATTAATTTCGCAAAACGAACACTTCGTGTTATCGGTAAAGGAAATAAAGAGCGAATTGTTTTCTTAAATGACTTATGTATCAATTGCATAAATGCATATTTGCAGGTTCGCCCAACCGAAGTTGAATATAATGATAAGAATGCTTTGTTTATAAGCCAGAAAAACAGACGAATTTCAAATCGTATGGTCGAGCTTCTTGCAAAAAAGTATTTTAAAGTGGCTGGAATTGATGAAACTATATACTCCCCCCACAAATTAAGGCACACAGCAGCAACGATAATGTATAAGGAAGGAAATGTTGACATCAGAACACTTCAGACTATACTTGGCCACGAAAGCATATCAACAACTCAGATATATACTCATGTTGGTGATAAGAATCTTATTGAGGCAGCTGAAAATAATCCATTTAATAAATTGGATATATCTGATCTGGCTAAAACCGAAAATGATAATAAAAAAGAGACATAATCCAAATTCGGAATATGTCTCTTTTGAATTAATCTAATTTTAAAACTGACATAAATGCTTCTTGCGGAACTTCAACTGTTCCTACCTGACGCATTCTCTTTTTACCTTCTTTTTGCTTTTCAAGAAGCTTTTTCTTTCTTGTTATGTCACCACCATAACATTTTGCCAAAACATCTTTTCTCATGGCTTTAACTGTTTCGCGGGCAATGATTTTATTGCCTATGGTTGCCTGGATTGGTATTTCAAAAAGCTGTCGCGGAATAGATTCTTTAAGTTTTTCTGCAATTCTGCGTCCTCTTGCATATGCTTTTGATTCATGAACTATAAACGACAAGGCATCAACCATATCTCCGTTTAGCTTCATATCAAGCTTAACTAGATCTGATTTTTGATATCCCTTAAGGTCATAATCAAACGACGCATAGCCTTTGGTTCTTGATTTTAAAGCATCAAAAAAATCATAAATAATTTCATTGAGCGGCAAATCATAATGCAGAACAACCCTTGTATCATCAATATATTCCATATTCCTGAATGTTCCTCTGCGATCCTGACACAGTTCCATGATATTGCCAACAAATTCTGTGGGCAGCATTATAGAAGCATCAACAATAGGTTCTTCCATAAATTCAATTTCATTGGGTGCCGGGAGATTTGTGGGGTTATCAATATTTATAAGCTCACCGTTTGTTTTTGTTACTTTATAAATAACACTTGGTGCAGTTGTGATAATATCAAGATTATACTCTCTTTCTATTCTTTCCTGAATTATTTCCATATGAAGAAGACCTAAAAAGCCACAACGAAAACCAAATCCCAATGCTATTGATGTTTCGGGTTCAAATGTCAGTGAAGCATCGTTAAGCTGAAGTTTTTCAAGAGCTTCCCTGAGATCAGGAAACTTAGAACCATCTGATGTGTATATACCGCAAAATACCATAGGGTTAACCTTTTTATATCCAGGGAGCGGTTCATCTGCCGGACACTCTACTCTTGTTACTGTGTCCCCCACCCTTGCATCGGTTACATTTTTTATGCTTGCAGCTATATACCCTACCTCACCTGCTTTTATACAGTCGGATTGTATTGTGCCAAGTGGAGAAAGATATCCAACTTCAACAACAGAAAATTCTTTTTCAGTTGCCATAAAACGGATTGTATCTCCGGCTTTGAGAGAACCATCCTTAACCCTTACATAAACGATAACGCCTTTGTAGGCATCATAATAAGAATCAAATATGAGAGCCTTAAGAGGTGCGTTTTCATCTCCTGAAGGTGCAGGAATCATTTCAACAACCTTTTCAAGAACATCTTCTATGCCTATTCCCTGTTTGGCAGAAATTAAAGGAGCTTCGCTTGCATCGATACCTATAATATTTTCTATTTCGTTTTTAACAAAATCAGGTCTGGCACTTGGCAAATCAATCTTGTTTATAACAGGAACTAATTCAAGATCATGATCGACTGCAAGATAGGTGTTTGCAAGAGTCTGAGCTTCTATCCCCTGCGCCGCGTCAACAACGAGTATTGCTCCCTCACAAGCTGCAAGACTTCTTGAAACCTCATAATTGAAGTCGACATGTCCGGGGGTATCTATGAGATTAAAAATGTATTCATTGCCATCTTTTGCATTATAAACAAGCTTAACAGCTCTTGCTTTAATTGTTATGCCCTTTTCCCTTTCAAGATCCATATTGTCAAGAATCTGATCCTGCATTTCTCTGCTTGTTAAAACACCTGTTTTTTCAAGCATTATATCTTCAAGAGTAGATTTACCATTATATATGTGAGCTATAATACAAAAATTTCTGATATTGTTCTGTCTGTCTGACATATTCTTCTCCTTGATAATAAAATATATTATATTTTATCACATCTTGAAAAAATTTACAACATAAAAAATAAAAGAACTGAGAAAAACTCAGTTCTTTTATTTTTCTATAAATCCATTATTGTTCTGTCTCCATACACAGATGCCCAGTCTTTTTCGAAACCTTCTATTGAAATATCTGTCATTGGATGTGAAACGATATTCGCCAGAACATCTCTTGTTACTGTCGCGCTATGACATCCTGCTGTGGCGCATTTGTGAACCTGTTCAACATTTTTAAAGCTTGCAGCAATAACCTGACAATCCATATTATATTTGCCAAGCTGAAGAACAATTTCTTCAACGACATTTATTCCATCGCCTAATATATTATCAAGCCTGTTAACATAAGGAGCCACAAAATCTGCACCTGCTTTTGCAGCAATAAGAGCCTGAGCCGGAGTAAATATTGCTGTTATTGTAACACCAATGTCAAGCTTCTGGCGCTTGATTTCCATAGTGGCTTTTAAGCCCTCTTCACTTATCGGGATTTTTATATAGAAATTACCGCCAAGCTCCTTTTTCAGTAATTTTGCTTCCTCTACAATTTTATCTGCTTTTTTCTGAACAGTCTGAACATGAAGCATTTTGTCGTAGCCAATAATCCCCCTTATCTCTTTAAGAAGAGTCCAGAAATCAGCTTTTTCTTTAGAAATAATTGACGGATTAGTTGTTACCCCTGCAAGAGGATAATACTCATTACAATGTTTGATGTCTTCTAAATCTGCAGTATCTAAAATGTATATCATATGTATTTTCTCCTTTGTTGAAAAATTAAGCGTGCACCACATGAGTGCACGCTTAGAGTCAAATTAATAACCAACTTTTTCCCAGCATTCAAATGGAGCAGCAAGTTCTTCACTGATATAAACCTGTGTTTTCTTTGTCTGAAGCATTGAGCTTGGGAGATAAGGTGTGATAGGACCGTGTGTGCAAAGACGGCTTGTCATTCTCTGCCATGAAGAGAATGTTCCGCATGTTGCGAGTGCGTGAACTTCGATTCTTTCTTTTGCACGCATAACATCAAGAGGTCCAATTGTTGCAGCGCAAGGTGGAACATTAGCAATATCACCTGACTGACCAAATGTACCATTGAGAGAGTTCTGCATAATTGTCATAGGATGAAGTTTAACAATCTGTGCAGGCTGATTGAGCCATTCTTCGATATCACCGCTTCCGATGAATTCAGGAATAGGATCAACAAATGCCATGTGACCTGCCCAACCGGGTGAATTAGATTCAATATCAGCACCTGTTCCTTCTGTAATATCATCAATTATTTTTGAGTAATCTTTGATATTAGCATTTGTGGGGAAATGAACATTTTCCATAGGCATAAGGAGTTTTTCATCAATCTGATAATAGAGGTATTTAATCATAGAATGTGCAAAACCCGCTTCGTATGTTATAG
>JAFSBJ010000056.1 GCA_017437345.1 Clostridia bacterium
GGAATAAAATCAGTGTGAGATATAACGGTGATATCTATATGCTGAAATTTCCAAGCGGTGGTAAAGTAAATCTGAATATGCATTATACTAATGGTTGCATATCAGAGTATTTGGGTTGTCATATTTTTGAAATGGCACATATGCAAAAGCTAAATGCGGATTTTTTGGCATAAAACTAATCATAATTACACCTCCGGTGATTTAATAAAATGCCCCATTGCTTATAATATTCTTAAATAAAAATAAATGTTACGCTCATAAGAAAAAGCCTGCAAAATATCATTGCAGGCTTTTACACTAAATCTTATAATATAAATTCATTCGCTACAGGATTTTTCATATAATCTATAATATCATATTTGTTGCTTATTGCAATCCATAATTTCATGTATACAGAGATGTAGGTGCTGTAGGGTAGTGGTATAATTCCTAAATTGTCAAATTCTTTGGAACTTTCATATTTTATTCCATCCGGAACATTTACCACAAACACCGGTATGTTTTCTTCGGCTGCTTTTTTGCAAAATTCTGAAAGCTCTTTACTTTTTGTATTTAATGTTGCTGAATGATATGGCTTTAAAATCACAGCATTTATCCCTTCAAGTGAATGTGAATAACTACATCCGGGAACACTTTCAATAGTAAGAATATTTGACTTTTCGCTATAGTTTACAATCCCTGTTGGTTTTACGCTACACGAAAGAGAAATATTATTTTTCTTTATTTCATGGTTATATATAGCGAATGAAAATCCATCTATGCTATATATATTTGCATCACACTCTCGGTGTTGCACAATACGGGAAGCGATGTGAATATTTGCATGATTTTCATTGGTATTTTTATATGCAACAAATACTCCGCTTGCAGATTTGCTCTTAATGAACTCCACTGCTGCTTCAAAGTTGGCATTTCCATTTGATTTTGGATTTTCCAGAGGATAATCTGCAGAAACAAAAACTATAGGAATTTTGCTATCGCAAAAAGCATATTCTATGGCAGATGAAGTATATTGAAGCGTATCTGTTCCGTGGGTTATAATAATACCGCCATAATCAAGTGAAAGATTTTTGGAAATCTCTGCCTGTAAACTATTAAGCTCAGCTGCCGATAGATTTTCACTCAGCACACTGTATGGAGAGCATGTATGAAATTCAATATAATCTTTATCACCCTTGTAATTATTAAGTAGGGTGTATCTTGTTTGTGCGTCAATTCCTATCCAGCCATTTTTAACACTGCTGCCTATTGTACCACCTGTAAATATAACTAATATTTTCATTTTATTTCCTTTCAATCGATGTGATGTCAGACATTTATCTTAAAAAGTATATCATATTTCGTATGAAAATAAAAGTGTAAAATAAAATGTAATCTTGATTGATTATGTCTTTTGTGATATACTAAAACAAACATAAAGTAGGTGATATCAATAAAATCAGAAACAATGAACATAATAGAAAAAGGAAGAGTCAAACTCCTTAAGTTCAAAGCCTTTGATGATATTTCGTTTATAAATCATACTGTGTCAACCCGGTATGGCGGTGTGTCATCCCTTGATGGTCTGGAAACCATGAATCTTGGCACATACACATCCGACACAATACAAAACATCCGTGAAAACTATGCTATCTTCTGTAATGCTGCAGGGTATGATGTAAACAGGATTATTCTAGGAAACCAAACCCATAGCCTGAATGTCCGCTATGCCACAGAATCTGATTGTGGAAAGGGCGTGTTTTCTGAAAGAGACTATCAAGATGTTGATGCTCTTATAACAGATGTAAAATCTCTTCCCCTTGTTATCCATACAGCCGACTGTGTTCCTGTGTCTTTTGTCGATACAGCAAAAAAGACGATAGGAATTGCCCATTGTGGCTGGAGGGGAACCTTTGGTGAACTTTCGAAGATTACCCTTGATGCTATGAAAGACAAATTCGGCACAAATCCGAAAGATGTTATCTCCACAATAGGTCCGTGTATATGCCGGAAGTGTTATGAAGTGTCAAAAGAACTTTATGATGAATTTTTAAAAAAATTTGGAAAAAGCGAAGCTCTTATTGAAGATAAATCTTCATACTATATTGACCTCGCTCTTATAAATAAGCAGATTTTAATAGAGAGCGGAGTAAATGAAAATAGTATTTTTGTCTCTGATATTTGCACCTGCTGCAATACGGATCTTCTTTATTCTCATAGGGGACAAGGACCAAAAAGAGGCATTTTTGCTTCAGCTCTGGAGCTTAATTAGTCTATTTTGCTATAAGTTGTATAATAGTTGATTATACTGATTGTAAAAATCAATCAAAAATAAAAAAATACTTGACAAAACTGTATTAAATATATATAATAGTTTTGTTATGTCGAGGTGTGTTATGGTTATTGATATTTCCAGATTATTAATAAACGATGGGGCGTCAATAAATATTGATACTTCAATACAAATTGATTCCGCTGTCTTTAGTGAGCAGGATATCACCATAAACGTCCCCGTCAAAGCAAGCGGCGATATCAAGAGCATCCGCGGTATTTTGTATCTTACGCTGAATATCAGCGCAAGCTATACTGCAAAATGTTCCAGATGCTTGGCTGATACTGCAGAGGAGCTTGATTTTACGATAAACGAGGTTTTTTCAAAACCTGGATTGGAAAACGAAAATGATGATGTCATCATTTTAGACTCCAATGAAATCGATCTGCAGGATATTATCGTGCAGGCACTATGTTGTGCGATGCCGATAACAAGCCTGTGCAGTGAAAACTGCAAGGGTTTTTGTCCTGAGTGTGGTTGCAATCTTAATTTTGAAAGCTGCAGCTGCGAAGTCGATGACATAGACCCGAGGCTTGCTGTACTTAAAGATTTTTTAAAATGATGACAAGGTAATATTTGGAGGTGGAAGTTATGGCAGTACCTAAGAGAAAAGTATCAAAAGCAAGAAGAGATAAAAGAAGAGCAAATTGGAAGCTCTCTTTACCCGGCATGATTAAATGCCCAAAATGCGGTGAATTCAAATTGCCCCACAGAGTATGTAAGGCTTGCGGTTCATACGATGGTAAAGAAATCTTAAAGGCTGAATAATAAAAAGTCAAAATAACCTGCCTTAATATGAGGCAGGTTATTTTTGAATTCCGGGAAGGTGTTAAAATGAAAAAATATAAATATCTTCTGTTCGACCTGGACGGAACCATAACCGATTCATTCGAAAGCGTTGCAAATTGTTTTGTCTATGCGTTGAAGCATTTCGGTATTACCGTTGAAAATATTGCTGAGCTTCGTCCGGCTCTTGGGCCTCCGCTTAAAGATTCGTTTATAAATCTTTATGGCCTTGGCGATGAAGAGGCAGATATTGCTGTTGAAAAGTATCGTGAGAGATATAAAATATATAACACCATCGAGAATAAAC
>JAFSBJ010000057.1 GCA_017437345.1 Clostridia bacterium
AGGTTGTGGCATATGATGACTTGATGGCTTGCGGAACATACGCTGCCGCAAGAGAAAAAGGTCTTGTTCGTTTAGAGGGCAAAGAATATGTTATGAACGATGGTGACATTGTTTTATTCAGATTTAATGTTTGATATTCAAAGTTTGTTCACAAATGTACAAAATAACAAAAGGATTTTTATTTTATTGGAAAAATTTGTTTATTTATCTATTGAATTTTTTAAAGTATGAATATATAATATAATTATATTTAGCACTCGCAATCAAAGAGTGCTAAAACAAAATTAATCAATAATCTTTTTAAGATTTATTTCAGGAGGTAATAAAAATGACTATTAAGCCCTTGGCAGACAGAGTGGTTATTCAGATGACCGAAAGTGAAGAAACAACCAAAAGCGGTATTGTTCTTCCCGGAAGCGCCCAGGAAAAACCCCAGGTAGCCATTGTTACAGCAGTTGGCCCCGGCGGTGTTGTTGACGGAAAAGAAATCGTTATGGAAGTTAAGGTTGGCGACAAGGTTCTGATAAGCCAGTATGCCGGAACAAAAGTTAAACTTGACGGAAAAGAAAACATAATAGTTAGACAGAGCGACATTCTCGCTGTTGTTGAATAATTTATCGGAGGTAATTTAAAATGGCTAAAAAAGTATTATTCGGCGAAGAAGCAAGAAGAGCTCTCCAGTCCGGTGTGGATCAGCTTGCAGATGCCGTTAAAATCACACTCGGCCCCAAAGGCAGAAATGTGGTTCTTGACAAAAAATTCGGTGCACCCCTTATCACAAACGATGGTGTTACAATTGCTAAAGAAATTGAGCTTGAGGATGCATTTGAAAACATGGGTGCTCAGCTTGTCAAAGAAGTTGCAACAAAGACAAACGATGTTGCAGGTGATGGTACTACAACAGCTACCCTTCTCGCTCAGGCAATTATAAGAGAAGGCTTAAAGAATGTGGCTGCAGGGGCTAACCCCATGATTGTTAAAAAGGGTATTCAGAAGGCTGTTGATGCTGCTGTTAAATACATTTTGGCAAACAGCAAAAAGGTTAGCGGAAAAGAAGACATTGCAAGAGTTGCTTCTGTTTCTGCCGCTAACGAATATATCGGTTCTCTTATTGCTGATGCTATGGAAAAGGTTACAAGCGACGGTGTTATCACTGTTGAAGAATCAAAAACTGCTGAAACCTATTGTGATGTTGTTGAGGGTATGCAGTTTGACAGAGGTTACCTCTCACCTTACATGGTAACAGACACAGAAAAAATGGAAGCAGTTATTGATGATGCCTGCATTCTCATTACAGACAAGAAGATTTCCAACATTCAGGATATTCTCCCCCTTCTCGAACAGATTGTTCAGCAGGGCAAGAAGCTTATTCTCATTGCTGAAGATATTGAAGGCGAAGCTCTCACAACTCTTATTGTTAACAGACTCCGCGGAACATTTACCTGCGTTGCAGTTAAGGCTCCCGGTTTTGGCGACAGAAGAAAAGAAATGCTCAAAGATATTGCTGTCTTAACAGGCGGTCAGGTTATTTCCGAAGAGCTTGGCTTAGAGCTTAAAGATACAACAATCGATATGCTCGGTCGTGCAAAACAGGTTAAGGTTCAGAAAGAAAACACAATTATCGTAGATGGTCTTGGCGATCCCCAGGCTATTAAAGACAGAGTTACAGCTATTAAATCGCAGATTGAAGAAACAACAAGCGAATTTGACAGAGAAAAGCTCCAGGAAAGACTTGCTAAGCTTTCAGGCGGTGTGGCAGTTATCAAGGTTGGTGCTGCAACAGAAACCGAAATGAAAGAAATGAAGCTTCGTATTGAAGATGCTCTTGCTGCAACAAAGGCTGCAGTTGAAGAAGGTATTATCGCAGGCGGCGGCACATCCTATATCAATGCTATCCCCGAAGTTGCAAAAGCTATGGACGAAGTTGAAGAAGCAGACGCTAAAACAGGTGTTGCTATAATCCTCAAAGCTTTAGAAGAACCCGTTAAGCAGATTGCTAAAAACGCAGGTCTCGAGGGCAGCGTTATTATTGAAAAGATTAAAAACAGCAAAGCCGGCATTGGCTTTAATGCTCTTATTGAAGAATATGTTGATATGGTTGAAGCAGGTATTGTTGACCCTGCAAAGGTTACCAGAAGCGCACTTCAGAATGCGGCAAGTGTGGCAAGTATGGTGCTTACAACAGAAAGCATTGTTGCTGATAAGCCCGACCCGAATGCTAACGCAGCAGCTGCAGCAGGCGGTATGCCCGGTGCAGGAATGGGAATGTATTAATAAATAATTCCATCGAAAAACTCCAGACAGAATTTTCTGTCTGGAGTTTTTTAATGGAAAATCTATTATTTGTTGAATTTGTGATTGTAGGAAAGAATGCTTCTTTCTATTATTTTAACAGCCTCTGTTGCACCTTCGCTTTGAGATACAAAGGTTTTAACGCCTTCAAGCTCTTTATAAACAGTGAAGAAATGTCTTATTTCATCGGTTATGTGCTCAGGTAGTTCTTCAATTGAATTATACACATTATATGACGGATCGCCAAAGGGAATGGCAATTATTTTTTCGTCCATTTTGCCATCGTCTTCCATAGTGATAACTCCAACAGGCTTACAGCGGACAAGAGCCTGATTGAGTAGTGGCTCAGAGCAAAGAACCAGAACATCCAATGGGTCACCGTCGTCACTTAGGGTGCGTGGAATGAATCCATAGTTTGCAGGATAGTGGGTTGAAGTATAGAGAATTCTATCTAAAATCAGCATACCTGTGGATTTATCCAGCTCATATTTCTGCTTTTGTCCTTTGGTTATTTCAATATAGACAAGAAAGCTTTCCGGGTGGATTCTGTCGGGGGATATGTCGTGCCATACATTCATTATGATTGCTCCTTTATTTATATTATTGTTCCGCCGCCAAGAACAACATCGTCATCATAAATAACAACTGCCTGACCTTTGGCTATGGCTCTCTGAGGCTCTGAAAATTCTATGTGGACTTTTCCTTCACCAGTTACAAAAACTATGCAGTCAGCTTCTTTTGTGCTATAGCGAACTTTGGCTTTTGCCTTAAGCTTTTGGGGTGGATTATCAAACACAATCCAGTTGAAATCACAGGCATCAAGGCTAGTGGAAAACAGGTCTTCATTTTTAGCAAGAACAACTTCATTTTTTAAGACATTCTTTTCTTTAACATAGACCTTCTCGCCAAAGGCTGTGCCAAGACCTTTTCTCTGACCTATGGTATAGTTTATGATGCCTTCGTGGGTGCCTATTTTTTCACCCTTTAAATTCACAAAGTCACCGGATGGATAGATTTTATTTGTGAAGGATTTTATAACTTTAATATACTCTCCATCAGGAACAAAGCATATATCCTGGCTATCGCTTTTATGGGCAGATACAAAACCCAAATCCTGCGCCAAAGCTCTTATTTCATTTTTGGTCATTGCACCCAATGGGAACTCTACCCTACTTAGCTGAGCCTGATTTAAGGAATAGAGAAAATAGGTCTGGTCTTTTTTTTCATCCGCTGCTTTTTTGAGATAATATCTTCCATTTTCCAAAGTTACCCGTGCATAGTGGCCTGTTGCCATCTTTTCACATTTCAAATTGGATGCCGCATTTAAAAACTTTCCGAATTTCATATAGCGGTTACATTCTATGCAAGGGTTTGGTGTGCCGCCTGATTCATAGATTGAAATGAAGCGGTCTATAACCTCTTTTTTAAATTCGTCTCTCATATCCAAAACATGAAAATCAATGCCAAGAGCATTACAAACGCTTTTGGCATCATTAATATCACTTAAATTTTTCTCTTCATCTGAGCCATATTTATCGTGGAGACGCATCGTTGCTCCTATGCATTTATAGCCTTTTTTCTGCATAAGATATGCCGCAACAGATGAATCTACCCCACCGCTCATTGCAATTAATGCTTTTTCGTACATATAAATTCCTTTCGTAAATTAGTGTTTGGCGAAGAGTTTTGGCTAATGATTTTTTGTAGGGGTCGGCCTCCGGACGACCCGCATAATATTGCTGAAATCAAGCGGGATGTCGAGGACGCCATCCCCTACAATATGATATTAGAACCTAGCCGCCAAACAATAATTTATTTATACAAATCGGTTGAAAGATAGCGTTCTCCGCTATCGGGAAGAAGAACAACAATATTCTTACCATTATTTTCTTCTCTTTTTGCAATCTCAAACGCAGCATAGAGTGCTGCACCGGATGAAATACCAACAAGAACGCCTTCTTTTGTGCCCATATCTCTTGAAAGCTTATAGGCATCATCTTTTGAAACCTTTATTATTTCATCATAGATTTTGGTATTTAATATATCAGGAACAAAGCCTGCGCCTATGCCCTGAAGACCATGAGTTCCGGGATTTTCACCTGAGAGAACTGCAGAGGTATCGGGCTCTGCGGCTATTATTTTTATGTTTTCATTTTTCGATTTCAGATATTCGCCGACTCCGGTTATTGTGCCGCCTGTGCCAACTCCTGCAACAAAGAAATCAACATTTCCATCCATATCATTATATATTTCAGGGCCTGTGGTTTCAAAATGTGCTTTGGGATTTGCAGGATTTGTAAACTGACCTGCAATAAGGCTATTGGGAATCTGCTTTTTTAGTTCCTCTGCCTTTTCTATGGCACCCTTCATTCCAAGAGAACCATCGGATAAAACAAGCTCGGCTCCATAAGCCTTCATCAAAAGACGACGCTCCATACTCATTGTGTCGGGCATAACGATTATTGCTCTGTAGCCAAGAGATGCGGCAATGGATGAAAGACCGATACCTGTGTTACCGGAAGTAGGTTCAATAATAACACTATCATCTTTTAAGATTCCTTTATTAGTTGCATCATTTATGATAGAAAGAGCAACCCTGTCTTTAGCTGAGCCAGCTGGATTGAAGCCTTCTAGCTTGGCATAGATATTTGCTTTTAAATTATATTTTTCTTTTAGATTGGTTAGCTCTAAAAGAGGTGTGTTTCCAACCAATTCGGAAACGGATTTATAGATTTTCATAAAACTCGTCCTTTTTAATCTCTGAAATATAAATCTCTTGTGTAGACCTTATATAAACACTATAAAAATAATATACCACATAAATCAAATTAATTCAAGCTGTCAATAAATTTTGTTAGTTAAGCCATTCAAGACAT
>JAFSBJ010000058.1 GCA_017437345.1 Clostridia bacterium
AAAATAGAGGCATTAGACTGCGGTGCCGATGACTACTTAACAAAGCCATTCTCTGTTGAAGAACTCCTTGCAAGGCTCAGAGTTACACAAAGAAGATTAAGCTATCAAAACCAAGCGGCAGCGACAGAATCAGTTTTTTTAAACGGAAAGCTTAAAGTTGATTATGCTGCAGGCTGTGCATATCTTGATGATAAAGAAATGCACCTTACCCCGACAGAATATAAGCTACTTTGCGTGTTGTCACAAAATGTAGGAAAGGTGCTTACACATAAATTTATCGCTGAAAAAATTTGGGGAAGTTCATGGGAAACCGATATAGGTTCTCTTCGTGTGTTTATGACAACACTCAGGAAAAAAATTGAAAAGCTTCCTGATTCTCCGCAGTATATCCAGACACATATTGGTGTCGGATACAGGATGATGAAAGTTGAATAAGGTGGGTTATATGATAAAAAAGAATAAACTAAAAATTATTATTTCATTTGTGATTACATTGTTTCCGATGCTTTTTGGATTTATCGTATGGGATAGGCTTCCGGAGAATATAGCAACAAGTTTTGGGTGGAATGGAGAAATTACAGGTTACAGCAGTAAAATGTTCGCAGTTGTCGGACTTCCTGCTATACTGACCATTGTGAACTTAATATGTATTATTGCAACAAACGCCGATCCGAGAAGAAAGAATATAAGTAATAAAATGTTCACGGCCGTTATAAGCATTGTTCCTGTTTGCTCACTGCTTTGCGGAGCTTGTATCTATGGTAACGCATTGGGATATAAAGTAAGTGTCGAAAGTATAATGCCTGTCTTTATGGGAATTATGTTTTTTGTGCTTGGCTTCATTCTTCCAAAATGCAAACAAAATTACACAATCGGAATAAAGCTCCCATGGACATTACACGATGAAGAAAATTGGGATAAGACGCACAAGCTTGCAGGAAAGCTGTGGATTTACGGCGGTATAATAATGGTTGTGTCAGGACTGTTTAATTTAACATTTCTGTTTATGGCAATAATCTTTGCACTTGTTATTATTCCGACTGTGTATTCGTATTTGTTGTATCGGAAACAAAAATAGTTGCACATCTTATAGACAGCATATCAATAAAGAAAGGTTATGAATTAACTGTTAATTTAAAAATTAATTTAGAACAGTTTGAAAATGGATTAGAGTTTGAAGCGTTATCTTCGTAAAATAGTTGATACAACGAAAAAATGATTGCTATTCAAAAACGAATAGCAATCATTTTTATACACTCGGGATAACAGGATTTGAACCTGCGGCCTCTTCGTCCCGAACGAAGCGCGCTACCAAACTGCGCTATATCCCGATAATACCATTCATTTTATTTAATGAATGGATAATTATTAAATTTTATTGAGTATACTGTGTGTCCAAGGTGTACTACCAAACTGCGCTATATCCCGGTTAAAAACCGTATATTATAATATCACGGAATAGCTTTTTTGTCAATAACTCAAACTCATAAATTTTGGAAATCTATGATTACAAAAAATAACAGATTATTAAATTTTATTATGCAAACAATAAAAACAGGTGATAATCTTGTTGGGAATAAAGAAATATAAATCTTCATTAATTATAACAGTTTTGTTTCTGTTGTTTATTACTCTTTGCATTTTTTTCGGCAGAATAAAAGCAGTTTACGCTGCAAAGACTGCGCTTGATTCTGTTAAAACAAACATAGAAGCACTTTTTGAAGATATTTGTGTTCCCGGCGCTTTTGATTCTTCGTTTGTTATAAATGCAGAGTTTAATGATAATAAGTATCTTAATTCGTTAAATCTGTTAAACAATACAGATGAATCAGGTATCTGCCTCAGCATAAAGGGTAAGAAGAATGTTGATATTTTTGCTCATAAGAAAAATATCGGCATAAGCTTTCCTGATAATGAAAATATTAGTTATACCGCCAAACTCAAAAGCTTTCCCTCAAAATGGAATAAAAGTGTTTATGCTCAGTTTTTTGAAATACCGTCTTTCATTCCTGAAAATTTAAGTTATAAAGAATTGATTTCATATTTTGATTATAAAAAGTTTTCAGAATTATCTCTTGCATTTTGCATCGGGAATAATGATTATCTTATAAAAGATCTTTTTAAGAATATATCAGTTACATCATCAGATACATATGTCTTATCATCTGATGGTAAAAGAGAAAAGCAAACCAATCTAAGAATATCATTGCCAAAAAAAGATATTAAAAAATTTATATCATCATCCAAATCATCTGAAGGTAGATTTGGTGGTGGCTATGGATTAAAACATATTGAAAAATACCTTGATAACATAAGAAGCAAAGATGTATCACTCTTAATCAAAATGAAAAATCAAAAGGTAATAGAAATCTTCTTCGCATCAGATATTCACACACTCTCTGTTAAGTTCTTTGAAAATGGAATAACTGCTGATTTAAACGAGGCAAAATCCCAAAAAAAGATTATCGGGTTCTCTGTCCACAAAACTAATTCTGACAGTATCAAAGTGATAATTTGTGAAAAAAACAATTATATTCTTAATATAAACAAAACTAAAAACAGAGAAATTATGGCGAATTTAACCGATGAAAAAACAAACAAAGATAAATGTATGTTTTCTTTTGCTCCGCGGAAATATAAGTTTAACATAAATGACACTACAAAAGATATATTCAGTCTTTCATTATATGATGCAATGTGTTTGGCAGGGAATTTTGTTGATATATAAAAAACTCTCATTAATTATTGAGAGCTTTCTTTATGTGTAAAAACATTTTATTCATAAGCTTTATTTCATCATCGTCATTCTTGCTGTTTATAAATTCTATCTTTCCAAAGCTTTGTGAAATATTAATAAGTTTTTTTTCTTTTAGCCTTCTAAGAGTTTCTTTTGCTGTTCCATATCCACCATCAATAATATCCACGCCGTAATTAAAATATTTTTTTAACGCTTCTTTAATAAATGGATAATGAGTACACCCCAGAACAACCGAAGAAATTTTCTTTTTTTCAAATGGCTTGAAAAGCTTTTCAATATATTCGTCAATCTCTTTTCCTGAGATAATACCTTTTTCAATTATCTCAACAAGATTGGGGCATGGCAGGGGAATAATCTCGGCATCTTTTTCATAATTACCCATAAGCTTTAAAAATTTCTCTTTTTTAAGCGTCATGGGTGTTGCCATAACGATAATTGTTTTTCCTTCATATTTAAGCGCTGCAGGTTTAACAGCCGGTTCAATTCCTATAATCGGAATATCAAACTCCCGGCGAAGCTCATTTGCAGCCACGCTTGTTGCTGTGTTGCATGCAATAACAACCGCCTTAACATTTCTTTGCAAAAGGGTATTGATGCAATTTTTTGTATGCATCATAACCTCGTCTTCTGTTTTTGTGCCATAGGGGGCGTTTTTTGAATCTCCGAGATAAATGAAATCTTCACTTGGCATAAGCCTTTGCAGCTCACCAAGAACTGTTATACCACCAAGTCCCGAATCAAAAACACCTATCGGACTATCTGAATTAATCATTGTATATTCCTTTCAAAATGAAATATGTATCAGTCTATTGTGATAATATGGTGAATCTCAAACTGTTCACCTGCATCAATAGCTTTAATACCTTCCTTTTGTGATATATCCTCAGGAAAACCATAAAACTCACCCATACCGCACCATGGCTCAATGCAGATATATTGAGTATTTGGTTTTGTCCACAAAACAAGGTAATCAAAGTCCTCATATTCAACTCTTATTTTTTCGCTTCCATCAATGTTTTTTAAGCTGAGAGCTTTGCTTGTGGGATTTTTGAATATAATAGATCTTGATTCCGTAAAAAGCTCATCACTTAAATTAAATGATTTAATTGGAGTCTTCGGAAGCTTTATTTCACATTCAACATCAGAATAGGGAATGGCTTCTTCAGCGTTTTCAAATTCGATTATATAATTTTTAAGCCCGCTGAGACAATTGTAGCCTTCGTGAGCACCAATTGAAAAATACATAGTCTCTTTTGAGTCGTTTATAACTTCATAGCTCACATCAATAGATTTTCCCAAAAGCTTATATGTTATTAATAACTCAAAGTCATATGGATAAACCTTTTTTGTTTCTTCGTTTGAAACAAGAGAAAAAACAGCAATATCATCTGTAAATTCCATAATATCAAACATACTGTTTCTTGCAAAACCGTGAGGATTAAGAGCATATTTTCTTTTGTTTATTCTGAGTTTACCATCATAAAGTTTTCCGCAAATAGGGAAAAGCACAGGTGCGCTTCCTTTCCAGAACATATCACTCTGATGAATTCTTTCTTCGTCTTTTGTATCTTTGATGCTTTTAATTTCTGCTCCTAAAGAGCTTATAGCAACAGTTAAATATTCGTTTTTTAGTGTAACAAGATTATCTGTCATCTTATTATGCCTCCGTAAATTATTATTAAAATTATACCATAAGTTAAATTAATAAATCAATACTATTTTATTTTACCAAATAATATCTTTAAAGTGCTGATGTTTTTCTATAAAAAATTCCTGCGTAGGTATTGTAAAATTTTGAAAAATGTTGTATAATACTTTGGTATTGTAAAATTATATAATATTTATAATAAATTTTAGGAGGAAAACCAATGAGCGCATTTTTAGACACAATCAAAGCTCGTGCCAGACAGGACAAAAAAACAATCGTTCTTCCCGAATCAATGGATAGAAGAACTTTTGAAGCAGCAGAAACAATTCTCAAAGAGGATATTGCTGACCTGATCATTATCGGCACCCCTGAAGAAGTTGAAGCAAACAGCAAAGGCCTTGACATTTCAAAAGCAACAATCATCAATCCTTATACCTATGAAAAAACTGAAGAGTATCTCAATCTTTTCGTAGAACTCAGAAAGTCAAAAGGTCTTACATACGAGCAGGCAAAAGAGCAGGCTCTCGGCGACTATATGTATTATGCTTGCCTTATGGTTAAAGCAGGTGATGCAGATGGCGTAGTATCAGGTGCTTGCCACTCCACAGCAAATACCTTAAGACCAAGCCTTCAGATTATCAAAACAAAACCCGGTGTTAAGCTTGTTTCCGCATTCTTTGTTATGGTTGTTCCCAACTGTGAATATGGCGACAACGGCACCTTCATTTTTGCAGATTCCGGCTTAGAGCAGAATCCTGATCCTGAAAGACTTGCTGCAATCGCTGCAAGCTCAGCTGAATCATTTGAGCTTCTCTGCCAGAAGGAAGCTATCGTTGCTATGCTTTCTCATTCCACAAAAGGCAGCGCAAAGCATGCTGATGTTGATAAAGTTGTTGAAGCAACTGCAATCTGCAAAGCAAATAATCCCGGTATCAAGGTTGATGGTGAACTCCAGCTCGATGCTGCAATCGTTCCAAGTGTTGGTTCATCTAAAGCTCCTGATTCCGATGTTGCAGGTAAGGCAAATGTTTTAGTATTCCCCGATCTTGATGCAGGTAATATCGGATATAAGCTTGTTCAGAGACTTGCCAAAGCAGAAGCCTACGGTCCTGTTACCCAGGGTATTGCAAAACCAATCAACGACCTTTCCAGAGGTTGCTCAGCAGACGATATCGTTGGTGTTGTAGCCATCACATGTGTTCAGGCTCAGGCCAACTAATCAACTAATATAATATAAAGGTGGTTAAATAAAATGAATATTCTTGTTATAA
>JAFSBJ010000059.1 GCA_017437345.1 Clostridia bacterium
CATCTGGGGTGGAGGCGGGTGTATTTCATAGCGTTTTCGGGGGTGAGTTCTTCGCCTGCCTCATATGTGGCAATGGTTTTATGCTCAGCACCGTGATATTCAAAAACACGCTTAATATCCGACATTTTTGACACAGCCCAGAGATAAACCAGAAAAATAATCATTTTTATAAGACCTTCAATAAGATTGAGAGCTATAGGCGCCTTAATCCAGAGCTTGAAAATTCCTGCAATAGCTGTGGGCAAAAGCATAAAAAGACCAATGCTGAAGCACATTGCCACAATCACAGAAAAATAAATGGCAATATCCTTGATTTTGTCGCCAAGCTTATCATCCAGCCATTTTTCAAATTTCGACATTTCTTCGCTTCCGTCATCAAGCTCAACCTGATCTGCGGAAAACATAAGGCATTTAACTCCCGTAACCATTGATTCCACAAAGGAAAGAACACCTCTTAAAAGGGGAATCTTGTGGAGCTTATGTTTTACAACAAATGAATTTACGGGCTTTATATCCATAACAATTTCACCGTCTGCTTTTCTGACGGCAGTTGCAATTTTTTCGGGGCCTCTCATCATAACCCCTTCTATAACAGCTTGCCCGCCTATGCTTGTTTTATGTGGACACGAAATATTATTATTCTTTTTCATGGTAATTCTCCTAAATATCCTACTATATTATAGAGATTATATCACCAATTCAAAACCAAGTCAATTATTGTAGCATATCCGTAACATTTATGAATTATTGCAGTAATATTTTTAGAAATCCCCCATGGGGCATGAAAAAATTGCAGTCCGGACTTTTTTACATCCCCCGTGGCAAAAATTTACAAAAAATTCACATACAAGAGATATTAAATGCTTGTATTGATAGGGGTTTTATGCTATAATCATAATATATAAATTTTATGGGGAAGTGTTATAATGGAAAAGAAAATTTGTCCTGTGTGCAAAATTGAGGTTGACGAGGAAATCAAAATTTGTCCGGAGTGCGGAGCATCTCTGGAAGATGAAGAAATTCTCACATCAGCTGATGATGTTGTTTCCCAAGAAGCAGAGGAAATTGAAATTGGCGAAAACGATGCCGAAGAAGTAATCGCAGAAGATACTGAGGAAATATCTGAAGAAGACGATGCCGAAGATTTTGAAGATGGTCAATACGCTGACTACGATGAAAGCGAAGAAGAAGCAACTGTAAAATCAGGTAAGCTTGTAAGATTTGTGGCATTTTTCCTTGCTGTTGTTGTTTTGTTTTTCGGCGGAAAGTTTTTGTGGAGCAATTTCGGCCCCGGTAGTGTTATAAGCGTTGTTTCTTTCGACAAAGAAGATGTTGTCGGAACATATAAAGATGCACTCTATGGCAGATACTATACCTTCAAGCTTGATGCCAAAGAGCTTGAAACAAAAGAAAAATCAAGCTCTGCTGAAAGTGAAGCAATAAGCTACGATGGCACCTATGAAACAGGTTTCACCAAAGAATATATTAATAGCGTTCTTGTTAACCAGTATGTAATCGACAATAACCTTCTTGAAGAATACGAAGCCTACATTAAAGAAAATGAGCTTCTTGTTGATGATTTCAACGGATTTGCAAAAAAGAAAAAAATAACCAAAGAAAAGCTGGATGCCATTGATCAGGAATATCAGTATGTTCAGATGGGCAATAATTATAAAACAACAGGTAAATGGTCTTATGATGATAAGGCAAAGCTTGTAATTCTCTATGATGATGCCGGAAATCAGATAAGCACTCTCTATGTTAAGAGAGAAGGTCTGGTGGCAGATAGCGGCTATATGGCAGGCAGAACAGGCTTTGGAAAAACCTTTAATGCAAAATATATGAGCAGAAATTATGAATATGGTGTAACAGAAACCATAAGCACCTATAACGACGGAATGTGCGTATCCACAATAGTTCAGGATGGCGGCAGTGAGCCTGTTTACACAGCAGGAACCTATAAGCTTAAAGATGGAGTTATAGTATTTAATATATCCGGTGAAACACTCAGATACCGCAAGGTAACCGGCGGTCTTGGATTTATGGTATACACAAAATAATTTCAGGTCTTGAAAAGGAGGTGTGATAGTGGCAGAAAGCAAAAGAAAAGTAATTCTCATAAGTGTTGCGGCGGTGTTTATTATAACATCGGTAATTATTTATCTTTCCATGTCGGGATGTCAGTCATTTAAAGACGAGAACAGCGATATTGCAGCCACATCCGACTCCGTTCCCGGCGGAAACAACAGCAACATAAAACCGGAGATGACAGCCAAAGAGGTTCAGGGATATTATATCGACGATTCCGACGGATGGTATTATAGCTTTGTTTATTCACCCAATCGTGAATTTGACGGAACATTTTCCGCAGGCTACGACCAGAACCATTCCGCCACTTTAGATAACCCTCAGAAGCATTTTAATGCTATGGGAAAATGGACTCTTAAAGATGGCGAAATAAAGCTCTATAATGACGAAGGCTATCAGCAGTCTATGTGGGTTTGCGGTGATTATATAGTTGATTCCCAAAATTATTTTGTTGGTGAGTTTCCCAAGGGACAAGAAAAATTTCAGGCAGTCTTTACCTGCAAAGCAGGGGAGAGCGGCGACAGCCAGGTTCTCAATTTCTATGATGACGGAAAGCTTATTATGGAGATTATCCGCAACGATGGTGCTGCCGATAGTAACGAACCCACAGAGCTTCCCCCGCATCAGCTCTTTGCCGGAACCTACACAATAGAAAACGATAAGCTGATAACCGAAATAAATGGAGCGCCCCAGGAGTTTTATATTTCTGATGATGGGTTGGCTAAGTGGATATATAACAAGAGATAAAAGATAAGAGAGAATGAGGGGGATTGTAAAAAAAGTCCGGAACGCAAAAAGGCGGAAATAAAACCAACATAAGAGTTAAGTGTGCTCGTAAATCTTCAAATTTTGGTTTATAGGTTGAAAAATATCTTTTATAAGATATTTTTCCTCAATGGTATGCCTTTTTGCTATAAGCAAATCTCACCACTCGCAGTACTTTTGTACAGCGTCGGGCTATCGCTCAAAGCAAGAAATAATCTTGCTTTGAGTTCGATTTACTCATTCCGAATCATTTTTTCCTAATCCCCAAAAAGCAGGGCTGTAAAAAACAATTATTTTTTACAGCCCCTTTTTAGAAAATGAAAATATTCTGTGTTGACTATTTGTGTTAATTATGTTAAAGTAAACTTAATTAAATAATTAAAATAAGGCGGACTTTTTTATGGAAATAAAAGAACTTATAAAAGAATTTATATCTGTTTTCGGTGGAAGTGGAGAGGGGATAAGAGTTTTTGCATCTCCCGGCAGAGTAAATATGATTGGTGAACACACCGACTACAGCGGCGGCTATGTTTTTCCGGCTGCTCTCAAAATGAAAACCACAATAGTAATGAGAAAAAGAGACGATAATCTTATCCGTCTTAAGGCAACCGACCTGGATGGTATTGTGGAAGCTGATATAAATAAACTTGGCGACTATCGCGGCATACCCTGGGGCGACTATCAGATAGGCGTTGCCTATATACTTCAGAATGCAGGCTATGACATCTGCGGAGCCGATATGCTCTATGACGACACAGTTCCCCATGGCGGCGGACTTTCATCATCTGCGGCAATCGAGGTTTCAACAGCTCTGTGCTTTGCTACTCTTTCCAATGAGAAAAACGGGATAAAAGAACCCCCCGATATGATAGAAATGGCAAAGCTCGGTCAGAAGGCAGAGCATGAATATGCAGGAGTAAACTGCGGGATAATGGATCAGTTTGCATCTGCAATGGGAAAAGAAAATCATGCAATCTTTTTAAATTGCCGCGATTTAAGCTATGAGCTTGTTCCTCTTGATTTAAAGGGAATGAAAATTGTTATTTCCAACACAAATAAAAAACACTCTCTCGGAAGCTCAAAATATAACGAAAGAAGAGCAGAGTGTGAAGCAGGCTTTGCAATTTTAAAACAGTGTATGCCCGAAAAAAACTGTCTTGGTGAGATAAGTGCCGAAGAATATGCAAAGTATCGTCATTTTATAGTTGACGAGCTTGTTTTAAAAAGAATAGACCATGTTATTTCTGAAAACGACAGGGTGCTAAGGGCTGTTGACGCTCTTAAAAAAGGCGATGTTAAGCTTTTTGGTTCTTTGATGAATGAATCTCATAATTCCCTTCGTGATGATTATGAGGTAAGCTGCCTGGAACTCGATACCATGGTAGATGAAGCTCGTAAAATAGATGGAGTTATCGGTTCGAGAATGACAGGCGCAGGCTTTGGCGGATGCACAGTAAGCATTGTAAAAGCAGAAGCTGTGGAGGAATTCAAAGACAAAGTCGGCGAAAACTACAAAGCAAAAACCGGTATCATTGCCGATTTTTATGTAACTGAACCGGGAGATGGCGGCAGAGAAATAATTCTTTAAATCTTACCAGAGAAAAACGGAGTGATTAATTTGGATATAGTTGTTGCAACAAATAATAAGGGTAAATTAAGAGAGCTTGGCGAAATGCTCACAGGCTTTAATGTTATAAGTCAGAAAGAGGTGGGTGCTGATGTTGATGTTGAAGAAACCGGCACAACCTATGAGGAAAACGCTCTCTTAAAGGCAAGAGAGGTCAGAAAATACACAGATAAACTAATCATTGCCGATGATTCCGGCCTTGAGGTTGATGTTCTTGGCGGCGAACCCGGGCTCTACAGCGCCCGCTATGCCGGTGACAACACAACCCCCGACCAGGGCATGGATAAGCTTCTTGAAAATTTAAAGCCCTATGCACCTAATGAAAAAACCGCTCATTTTATTTCCTGCATAGTTTTAATAGAACCCGACGGAAAAGAACATGCCTTCTATGGCAGATGCGATGGCTTTATAACTGACAGAAAAATCGGTGACGGTGGTTTTGGGTTTGACCCCATATTCTATTTCCCCGAATATGAAAAAACCTTTGCTCAGCTAAGTAGCGATGAAAAGAATGCAGTGAGCCACAGAAGAAAAGCCCTTTGCGCTCTTAAAGAATATCTTGATACCATTCGGTATTAATAATAAAATGCCCAATCTTTGTTAAAGAGAGGGCATTTCTTGCGTTTTTTGATTGTATTATTAACAAAATTTTCTCTATTTAATTGACTTATCCCACATTTTGTTGTATTATTACAATGTATATGTATGTGTAATTTTATCCGGAATTTAAGGAGAGATAAACAAATGGAAAAATTAGGATTAAACGAAATAAGAGAAAAATATCTTTCGTTTTTTGAGAGCAAAGGTCATTTAAGACTTCCCAGCTTTTCCCTGGTTCCCGAAAACGACAAGAGCCTTCTTCTTATAAATGCAGGTATGGCTCCCTTAAAGCCATATTTCAAAGGGGAAATCGAACCCCCAAGACGCAGAGTAACAACCTGCCAGAAATGTATAAGAACACCCGACATTGAAAGAGTTGGTAAAACTGCCCGCCACGGAACATATTTTGAAATGCTTGGTAACTTCTCCTTTGGCGATTATTTCAAACACGAAGCAACAGCCTGGGCATGGGAATTTATAACTAAAGTTTTAGAGCTACCCATAGACAGACTCTGGGTTACAATATATCAGGATGATGACGAAGCCTTTGATATCTGGACAAAGGAAGTTGGGGTTTCTGCCGACAGAATCGTCAGAATGGGTAAGGAAGATAACTTCTGGGAAATCGGAACAGGCCCTTGTGGTCCTTGCTCTGAAATATATTTTGACCGCGGAGTGGAATGTGGCTGCGGAAAACCCGACTGTGCAATCGGATGTGATTGTGACCGTTTTGTTGAATTCTGGAATCTTGTTTTCACCCAGTTTGATAAAGACGAACAGGGCAATTATAACAAGCTCTCTCACCCCAACATCGACACAGGTATGGGCCTTGAAAGAATTGCCTGCATAATGCAGGGAGTTAATAATCTCTTTGAGGTTGACACAGTAAGAAACATAATGATGAAAATAAGCGAATTAACCGGTGCAAAATATGGCGACAACGAAAAGAACGATGTGTCTCTTCGTGTTATCACCGACCATATCCGCTCAACCACCTTTATGATAGGTGATGGTGTTCAGATAAGCAACGAAGGCAGAGGCTATGTGCTTCGTCGTCTTTTAAGACACGCCGCCCGCCATGGAAAGCTTCTTGGTATGAACGAACCCTTTCTTTATAAAATCTGTGACACAGTTATCGAAGAAAATAAAACAGCTTATCCCGAGCTTGTGGAAAAAGCTTCCTATATTAAAAAGGTTATTGAGCTTGAAGAAGTTCGCTTCAATGAAACCATCGACGGTGGTCTCAATATCTTAAATAGCTTCATAGAAGATATGATAAAAAATGACGAGGTTCAGCTCTCAGGTGAAAAAGCATTTAAGCTTTATGACACCTTCGGCTTCCCTCTTGACCTTACAATGGAAATTCTTGATGAAAAATCAATGAATGTAAATGTTGAAGAATATGAAGCATGCATGCAGGCTCAGAAAGAAAGAGCAAGAAGCGGCAGAGGCGAAATGGACGATGCCGGCTGGGAAAAAGATGAATTTAAAAAAGCTATAATGGATTTTGAAAAAGCAGAATTTGTGGGCTATGAAACATTGGAATGTGATGCAACAGTAAAAGCCTTAGGCTGCAAATCAGAATTTGTTGATTCTGTGTCTTGTGAAGATGGCAGCGTGGTTATTCTTCTTGACAAAACTCCCTTCTATGGTGAAGGCGGCGGTCAGGTTGGCGACACAGGTATGATGGTGTCTCAGGGTGCAACAGTTATAATTACCGACACCAAAAAACTCGGTGACGGAAAAATTATGCACATAGGAAAGCTTGAAGCTGGTGTGCTTGCAAATGGTGACAAGGTTTCCTGCAAGGTAGATGCAAAACGAAGAGGTCTTATTGAAAGACACCACTCTGCAACCCACCTTCTCCAGAAAGCTCTCCGTGAGGTTCTTGGCGACCATGTTCAGCAGTCGGGTTCTTATGTTGATTCCGAAAGACTCCGTTTCGACTTTACCCATTTTGAAGCAATGTCTTCAGAGCAGATTGCCAAGGTTGAAAAAATAGTTAATGAAAAGGTGTTTGAAGCACTCCCCGTTGTTTGTCAGCAGATGCCCATAGACGAAGCTAAAAAGCTTGGTGCAATGGCACTCTTTGGCGAAAAATACGGTGATGTTGTAAGAGTTGTAAAGATGGGCGACTATTCAGTTGAATTCTGCGGCGGAACCCACACCGGCAACACTTCAAATATCGGTCTTGTTAAAATTGTTTCCGAAACATCAGCAGCTGCAGGTATCAGAAGAATTGAAGCCATCACAAGCCTCGGTGTTTTAGATAGCCTGAGTTCTAAAGACCAGACTATTTCAAAAGCAGCATCAATGCTAAAATCAACCCCTGCAGACCTTATCTCTAAGCTTGCGGCACTCCAGGCAGAGCTTAAGAGTGTTCAGAAAGAGCTTGAAGAGGTTAAATCCAAGGTTGCAAGCTCCGGCCTTGATGATATTAAGAAAAATGCAGTTGATATAAATGGAATTAAGGTTATTTCCGGCTCCTTCAAAGGTGCTGATGTAAATACAGTCCGCAAGATGAACGATGGCCTTAAGGAAGAATTCGACGGTGTTGTTTGTGTTATGGCAACAGAATTCGGTGGCAAGGTAATGCTTATTTGCGCAGCAGATAAAACAGCCACAGCAAAAGGCGCTCACTGCGGCATGCTCATTAAATCAATTGCAGGTCTTATCGGCGGCTCCGGCGGTGGTAAGCCTGAAAGTGCTCAGGCTGGCGGTTCCGATAGTGCCGGAATTGAAAAAGCTCTCCAAATGGCTCTGGAAGTATTAAAAGAACAAATCAAATAATGACCAGGGGGTGTATTTACATCCCCTTTTAATCTTATTATATATAGGAGGAAATCTATATGTCAGATTGCTTATTCTGTAAAATAATAAATGGTGACATTCCCTGCGATAAGGTGTATGAAGATGATAAGGTTCTTGCATTTAACGACATCGATCCCCAGGCTCCTGTTCATTTTCTTGTTATTCCAAAGGAGCATATCAAATCTTGCGCTGATATTACAGCCGCCAACAGCTCCATTGTTGCCCATATTTTTGAGGTGATTGCAAAAATTGCATCAGAAAAAGGTATAAACGAAAAAGGCTTCAGAGTTGTAACCAATTGCGGCGAAGATGGCGGACAAACTGTGGGACACCTGCATTTCCATGTGCTTGCGGGAAGAAATATCGGATGGCCTCCGGGCTGATTTTCAAAAGAAAATCACAATCTGAAAAAATAATGCTTGACACAGAACTTAAATGCTTGTATAATATTATAGTGTAATTTTGTCTAAACCCGTTGTGTGTTTTTAACATGACAGCACAAGCGGAGGGAGGGAACATTAATGGCAGAAATCAGATTAAAAGATAACGAATCTTTAGACAGTGCACTTCGCAGATTTAAAAGATCATGTCAGAAAGCAGGAGTTTTATCTGAAATCAGAAAAAGAGAACACTACGAAAAACCCAGCGTAAGACGTAAAAAGAAATCCGAAGCAGCAAGAAAACGCTCATACAAATAATATCATTTTAATATATACAGAGTGGGTTTACCCAACTCTTGAGTAAGGAGGGTACTTAAAGATGAGTTTAAAGGAAAAACTTTCAGAAGATCTCAAACTCTCCATGAAAGAAAAAGATACAGTTAAAAAGAACACAGTTCAAAGCATGCGTGCCGCAATCCTTCAGATAGAAAAGGACAAGCGCATCACTCTTGATGAAGATGGCGTTATAGAAGTTATTGCCAAAGAACTCAAAAAGAGAAAAGATGTTCTTCCCGACTATGAAAAAAGCGGACGCGATGATCTTATTGCAGATCTTAAAAGAGAGATAGAAATAATCACAGGCTATTTGCCTTCCCAATTATCTCATGACGAGTTAGACGAAATTGTTAAAAATGCAGTTAGTGCCACCGGTGCTTCCTCAATGAAGGACATGGGCAAAATCATGCAGGCGGTTATGCCTCAGATAAAAGGCAGAGCCGACGGCAAGATGGTAAACGAACTTGCAAAAAAATATTTAAGCTGATTAAATATGATTTAAAGTGGTCATGAAAATGACCACTTTTTAATTTTTCCTACTATTATATAAGAAGGTGTATATAATGAAAAGTCTGAGTTTACTCCCCGACTACCTTGTGGCAAATGTATCAAGGCTTGACGAAGCCTTTTATAAAACCCATGGAATAAAGGCGGTCATTTTTGATATTGACAATACCCTTGTTGCTCATACAGAGCCTGAGCCACCGGAAAATGTACTTTCATATTTTGAGTTTTTAAAATCAATAGGTATAAAATATTCCATTGTTTCCAATAATAGTATGGAACGCGTTTACTCTTTTAGTAAAAATCTCGGCATACCTTATTATTATAAGGCTCTTAAGCCAAGAAAAAAATATTTAAAGAAAGTTCTTTCCGATATGGGTGAGGATGCAAGAAAGACAGCTCTTATTGGCGACCAGCTTTTTACCGACATCTTAGGCGGCAACCGCATGGGGATGCTTTCAGTTTTGGTTACAGCAGTTGGCGAAGATGAAACAGGCTTTGTGTCATTTAAAAGAAAGTTTGAAAAAAGAATCCTTGAAAAAAACAAGGGAAAGCTCAGAGAATATATCCCTGAGAAATGATTTTTGAGTATCTTTGTGCAATTTGGATAGGGTAATTAGTTTTTTGCCCAATTTAGAGCCTTTAAAAATTTATTTATCGTCAATTTTGCACATTGACTTTAAAAGTCAAAAATGATATATTAATAAGGCACTCTAGAGAGAGAAAAGCAAAATAACTTTTGAAAAATTTTTTTGAAAAAGTTTTAAAAAATGCTTGACTTTTGATTTGAGTTGTGTTATTATAAACAAGTTGGCGCCAAACGGTGCAAACAATTTGATCTTTGAAAAATGAACAGTATGAGAGGTTCTCGGAAATGAGAATTGAGTTTAAAGCGAAAGCTTTTTAACTAGTAAATTAAGTTAGTGTTTAATG
>JAFSBJ010000005.1 GCA_017437345.1 Clostridia bacterium
ATAGGGGTGAGGGTAACTCTCTTTGTGTCAGGCTGCACCCACCATTGCAAAGGCTGTTTCAATAGTGAAACCTGGGATTTTGGCTACGGAACCCCCTTTACCGAAGAAACGACAGAGCATATCATAAAGCTTTTAGAGCCCTCCTATATTGAAGGGCTCACCCTTCTTGGCGGCGAGCCTATGGAGCCTCAGAATCAAAGAGCGCTCCTGCCTCTTTTAAAAAAGGTCAGAAATATATATCCTCAAAAGAATATATGGTGCTATTCAGGGTATCTTTTTGATAAGGAAATACTTTCCGGCAGGGCACATTGTGAGGTCACCGATGAGCTTCTTTCATATATAGATGTTCTTGTTGACGGAAGGTTTGTTGAAGAAAAGAAAAACATTATGCTGAAATTCCGCGGCAGTGAAAACCAGAGAATAATTGATGTAGGAAAAAGCCTTAGCGAAAATAAAGTGATTCTTAAAATGGAATAAAAATCCCATAAGAGATTTTTATTCCATTTCTTTGTGTATAGACTATGTTACAGTTAGTTTTCAATTGTTTTTTCCAGTTGACTATTATTAGTATAAATGATACAATTACAATAAGTTAGTGTTTGAAAATATAAAGACATACTAAGGAGGTAATAAAAATGAAATTTGCAAAACGCATCACATCAATGCTCCTCATCTTTGTATTTGCTTTCACCTCAATGTATATGGTAGCTCCTGCAGCAAATTTTTCTGATGTAGCAGGCGACTATGCACATTATGAAGCAATTACAGCTCTCGTTGACCAGGGCATAATAAATGGTTATGAAGATGGCACATTTAAGCCTGAAAACACAATAACCCGTGCAGAATTTTCAAAGCTTCTTGCAGTATCAAGTGCTCCAAGCGGCTACACATTCTCTGCCACAACCACAACATTCCCCGATATCGCTGATATGAATGCTCCCCATGGCTGGGCAGTTCCCTACATATCCTACGCGGTATCAACAAAAGCCATAAACGGTTATACTGACGGTACATTCCAACCAGGTAACAATGTAACCTACGGTGAAGCAATCAAGATGATTGTATGCACACTTGGCTACGCTCCCGTTATTGACACAACCCTCACACCCTGGTATCAGGGCTACCTCAACATTGCAAATCAGATTGGCCTTACCAAAAATGCAGCAGCTTTAGGTGACGCTCCTGCAAACAGAGGTATTGTGGCTCACCTTATCTATAATATGCTTGATTGTCCTGTTCTTGTTCAGACAGGTGTTGATATGTCAGGTAACCCCATCTATTCACAGGGAAGCGGAGAAGGCAGCTCTTTTGGTGAATCAAAAGATAATGCAAAATCTGCAGAAGGCATAGTTATGGGTGTGACAGATTATAGCTTAGATGCAACAGCTGTTGGCAGAAACAGAATTCAGATTGACAACACAATCTATACTCTTGGCGGTAACCTGAACATGGAAACTGTTAAATCCTATATAGGCTATAGAGTTTCTTACTCCTACACAAGTACCGCTGGTAAGCAGGAAGTTACAAAAATCACAAGAGTCAATGGCAGCAATTCATCCGTAACTTTAGAACCTTGGCAGATTGCCAACATCACAGCAAACTACATCGAATATTTTGCTGACGAAGATGCGGAATATAGAAATTCCTTAACAAAAGTAAGCTTTGGTGCAAAACCATATGTTATCTATAATGGCGTTCCCGTTAAACCCGCAGATATCGGTACAGGCGTTGACAAATTTGATGTTACCAACTATTTCGATGTTGAAACAGGTTCATTAACTCTCTTTAGCAATGATTCAAATGAAAAATCAGCAGAGCTTGTAATCGTTGAAAGCTATGAAACATATTTTGTAAATTCACCTGCAGTTTCAAATGGTGTAACAACAATTTATGATAAAAATCAGGCATATACCTCTCTTGAGCCTCTTAACCTTGACGAAGAAGATGTTGCAAGTGTAACAAAGGTAAGCTCAAAAGGCGGCAAGCCTTCATCATCATCGCTTAGTGCAATTGAAAATAAATCAGTTGTAAGTGTGGCAGTTCCTTATGGAACAACAGAAGGAACATCCGTTATTATTTCATCTGCATATGTAACAGGTGATGTAAATGAATTTTCTGAGGATTACAAACACATCGTTATCGGAACAGCTGAATATGAGCTTGCTCCCTATTATAGAACCCTTCTTGACAATAATTGTCCCGATGCAGGTTTCTCAAATGGTGACAATGCAAAATTCTACCTTGACTATCTTGGTAGAATCGTATACACAGAAAAGAACGAAACCTCCGATCCATATGGTCTTGTAGTTGCTTATGCTCAAGGCGGTGGTCTTGGCTCTACAAATGCACTTAAAATATTAACAACAGGAAACAAATATCTTGAACACAATTTAAAAGATGAAGTTCGAGTTAATGGTTCTTCAATGACATCACTTGAAGCTATAGAATTCCTTAAAGGAAAAGCGGTAGCAAGCGATGGTTCAACAATTGTTGTTCCTGTTAAATACAGAACATCAGGAAGCATGTTTACTTCTATTGAAACTCTTAATCCTGAAGATTCAAAATTAAATCTCAAGTATTCAAAGAGCGGTCCTTCATTTATGAGTGGTTCATCAAGTAAATTCAGTATGACAACCTCCGGGACAAAATCCACGGTTGTGTTTGTTGTTCCTAAGCCTGCCGAACTTGGAAATCACGATAAATATTCCAAAAAATCAGCAAGCTATTTTACAGATGGTGAATCTTATAATGTAATACCATACGCAAAAGAAGGCTCTGCTGCTGGTGTGGTTGTATGTCTTCTTGCCGACGGTCAGGTTGTTGGTGCAAGAATCGGTGCTTCAACTCCTGTGTATCTTATAAATAGTGTAAATGATACAAAGGCACAAAACAGCGAGTCAATAGTTAAGAAGATTAACTACAGAAACATTGCATCTAAGGATGAAGCAAAAGATTTATCATCAAGCGATGACCCTGCAGTTATTTCAAAATTTGAATCTATAAATGCCGGAGATTTGGTTAAATTTGTTACTGAAGATGGCGTAATTACCGATATCAGAAAAGTATATTCAAATGCAGACGGTGAGTTAATTCCTGACAGTGATATTGATGGAGATGGCAGAAAAGATGTTGCTATAGGTGATATTTTAAATGGTAACTCTAACCATATTGGACTCGACGGAAGGAATGTAACAAACTATTTCCAGGCTATTGTTTGTACAATCGACCAAGTGGCTGATGATGGAACACTTATAACTGTAATTCCTGAGCTCTATGCAAATTCAGCACTTGATGAAGACAAACGCATTCCTTTAACTCGTGCATCAACCGATATCCCTGTTTATGAATATAAAACAGTAGGAAAGGAAATAAAGTTTGAACTTTCATCAGTTGCAGCACTTAAAGAATATGCAGATTTCAAGGGTACTGATCCCAGTGTTGCTACAAAAGCTCTTGTAATTGTAATGAACGATAAAGTTGTAGGTATTTATATCATCAATGAATAATTAGCTATTGAAAGGCAGTCTCTTCGGGGGCTGCTTTTTCTTTTTAAAGACATAAAATTCCGAAAAGGGTTTTGTGTCTTTTTTTAATATTGCAAATTTTTATTGACATGTTTCTTGTTTTGTTATACAATATATTGTGTATGTTTTTAGATTTTGATACAAGTGAGATTTTGTTTCGCTTGTAGATGAACAATTAAGCTTTGCTTAATGTATTTCAGTTTGATTAGCAAATATTAAAACTTTACTTATGAAAGGAGTGAAGAAGATGGAAATTCTTATAGCTGCGATATCTGCTGCTGTAGCTCTTGTCATTGGTTTTTTAGTTGGCAACATCTACAGAAAGAAGATAGCCGAAGCGAAAATCGGCGGTGCCGAGCAAAAGGCAAAAGCCATTATTGACGATGCTCAGAAAAAGGCTGAAACAAAGAAAAAAGAAGCCTTAATCGAAGCAAAAGATGAAATTCACAAAGCAAGAAATGAATTCGAAAAAGAAATCAAAGAAAGACGAAATGAAATAAATCGTCAGGAAAGACGAATTCAGCAAAAAGAAGAAGCTCTCGATAAAAAATCGGAAGCACTTGAGAAAAAAGAAGAAACGCTCACCAAAAAGATTAAAGAAGCTGAAGACCTTAAAGAAGAAACAGCAAAAGTTAAGAGTGCTCAGCTTGAAATCTTGGAAAGAATATCAGGACTTTCAGTAGAAGAGGCAAAATCCTTCCTCTTAAAGAATGTAGAGTCTGAAATTCGCCACGAATCTGCTATGCTTATTAAAAATATTGAAGAAGAAGCAAAAGAAGAAGCAGATAAGCGTGCAAGAAATATTATTAGTGCAGCAATTCAGAAATGTGCTGCAGATCATGTTGCAGAAACAACCGTATCTGTTGTTTCTCTTCCAAGCGACGAAATGAAGGGAAGAATTATCGGCAGAGAGGGACGAAACATCAGAACCCTCGAAACATTAACCGGTATAGATTTAATTATTGATGATACTCCCGAAGCAGTTGTTCTTTCGGGATTCGACCCAATCAAGAGAGAAATTGCAAGAATGTCTCTTGAAAAGCTCATTGTTGACGGACGAATTCATCCGGCAAGAATTGAAGAAACAGTTGAAAAATCAAGAAAAGAAATTGAAGCCATCATCAAACAGGAGGGTGAACAGGCTACCTTTGAAACAGGTGTACATGGTCTCCATCCTGAACTCATTAAGCTTCTTGGTAGGATGAAATACAGAACAAGCTATGGTCAGAATGTGCTCAAACATTCAACAGAAGTTGCCCATCTTGCAGGAATTATGGCGGCAGAATTGGGTGTTGATGTTAAAGTTGCAAAAAGAGCAGGTCTTCTCCATGATATCGGTAAATCGGTTGACCATGAAATTGAAGGCTCCCATGTTGACATTGGTGTTGACCTTGCTAAAAAATATCATGAATCAAATGATGTTATTCACGCAATTCAGGCACACCACGGTGATGTTGAAGCGCAAACAGTTATTGCTTGTATTGTTCAGGCATGTGACGCAATAAGCGCTGCAAGACCGGGTGCAAGAAGAGAAAATCTTGAAACATACATAAAACGCCTTGAAAAGCTTGAAGAAATTGCAAATTCCTTCAGCGGCGTTGAAAAATCCTATGCAATACAGGCGGGCAGAGAAATCAGAATAATGGTTAAGCCTGAAGATGTTAAAGATGAAGACACAATCCTTATTGCAAGAGATATAGTTAAGAAAATAGAAAGTGAGCTTGAATATCCCGGACAGATTAAAGTTAATGTTATAAGGGAAACGCGCTCAGTTGATTATGCAAAATAAATGAGAAAAGGGGTGCAAAAAATCCAATAGAATTTTTTGCACCTTTTTGTTTATTTATGTAATTGGAAAAGTATCTGAGATTAAGTAATTTGGCTCGTGGCATGTAGCTTTATTTTTTACTGTATAGGAATTTGCGTTCCTATACAGTAAAAAAATTGATTATATTGCCGTGCAAAATTTTTTGAAAAGCTTTGCTTTTCAAAAATGCACATGGCTTAAGAAAAGCGATAATGCTCCGCACTTCCGCCGCAGGCGGTGCGGCGAAGCCGCTTTTCTTGCTGTATGAGATATTTTAATTCCGTATTCAGAAAGAGGAACTATATGAATATACTTTGTATTGGTGATATCTTTGCTTCATGTGGTGTTGAACACACAAAATTAGTATTAAGAGAAATCATAGCTGATGAAAATATAGACTTCTGCATAGCAAATGCTGAAAATGCATCAGGAGTTGGCATATCAAGAAAAAACTATGATGATCTCACAGATGCCGGAGTGGATTTTTTCACTCTTGGTAACCATACCTTCGGCAAGCAGGATGTGCTCAGGCTCTTTGAAACAGAAAACAATATTCTTCGCCCTGCCAACTATCCCTACGGAACTCCCGGAGTTGGTTCTGCGATTGTAAAATGCAGAGGGGTTAAAATAGGAATAATAAATATAATGGGTAGGGTTAATATTGGAATTTCTCTTGACTGCCCCTTTAAAGCTTGCGATAAAGAAATAGAAAAACTCAAAAGTGAAACCGACATAATAATAGTAGATTTTCATGCTGAGGCAACCAGCGAAAAAAGAGCAATGCTTTTCTATCTTGACGGAAAGGTTTCGGCTCTTTTTGGCACCCACACCCATGTTCAGACAGCCGATGAGCTTGTGACCGGAAGGGGAACAGGATATATAACCGATATTGGAATGACCGGATGTGAGGATTCTGTCCTCGGTGTTGATAAAAACATAATAATCAATCGCTTCACAAAAGCTGTGCCTCAAAGATTTGAATACTCCAACGGTCCCGCTGTGCTTTGCGGTGCAGTATTTTCCATAGACGAAACAAGCGGAAAATGCATATCAGTTAAAAGAATCGCAGTAAGGTGAAAATTATGGTTAAAAAAATAATATCTCTTATTCTTATATTAATGATGGCTGTAGGAATGTTTCCCGGGTGTTCTTCTGACGATAAGACTGCTTCAAAGGAAACAGCAAAAAAAAAGAACGCGGCATACGGAGGTACACTTCGACTTGCCTGTGTTTCCTATGATACTCTTAATCCAATAGTAACAAAGCATGCCTCTGTTTTAGATTTTCTTTCCTTAATATATGAAGGTCTTTTTGTATTAAAAGAAGATCAGAGTGTTGAAGGTGTTCTGGCAGATAGCTACACAGTTTCATCAAACAACACGGTCTATACAATTAAGCTAAAGGAAAACATCCGCTTTCATAATGGTAAGATTTTTACATCAGCCGATGTTGTTGCCACTCTCAACTATATGGCTCTTTATTCCGACCGTCATAGTGAGTTCATGAAATATATTGCAGGCTATAGTGCTGATGGCAACAGCGGCGTTGTTATAAAGCTTAATTCAAGCAAAAGTGATTTCATGAATAATTTTGATTTTCCCATCCTTCCGGCGGGGCTTAAATCAGATGATTTTATGGCATCAAACCCGGAATTTGTTCCAAATGGAACAGGAATATATGAATATGACACAATCGTTGCACGAAGAAACATTATCCTTAAAGCAAACGACGATTGGCATGGTGGAGATAAAAAGGCCTATATAGACAATGTCAATGTTGAAATTCTTTCTGATGAAGATACAATAATCTCAGCTTTTGACTCCGGCATTGTAGATGCTCTCACAACATCCTGGCGTGGCTTTGGGGAACTGGAGCTAACATCATCAATGTATCGGACCTTTGAAAATGAGCAGAATCGTTTTTCGTTTATCGGGATTAACTGTCAGAATGAAAACTTCGACACATCCTCCGAAAGAAAAGGCATATTAAATTCCATTGACAGCAAAAAAATTGCTCATGATATTATGCTTGGTCATGCTGTGCCGGCAAATTCACCGATAAGGGAAAAAGCATATTATAATAACCCGGAGGATGGAGAATCCAAGGAAGAAACTGTCAAAGATAATGAAAAATTCAAAACAGTTGATTGCCATTTGCTCTATAATTCCGACAGCAAAACCAAAACCCGCCTGGCGGTAGCTGTTAAGCAGCAGCTTGAGTCATCGGGTTATGCAATCACTCTCGATGGTAAGCCACTGTCCACCTATTCCGATATGGTGGCTCTTGGAAAATATGAGCTTTATATAGGGGAGGTTATGCTCACAGGAAGCTGTGATATGCAGTTTATGTTTTCATCTCCCATGAGCGGAATATGCAATTATGATGACGGAGAGTTCAGAGCTCTTGTTACAAATCTTGACATGGCTTCCGGAAGTGAAGAGAAAAAACAAAGCTGGCAGAGCTTTGAAAGACACTATAGAGATTCTGCTGTTCAGGTTCCTCTTTATTTTTCAAATAAAGCTTGCTTTTTAAATAAGAGAATAAGAGGAAAGCTTACTCCAAACCTTTCTGTGCCATATTATGGTATTGAAAATATGTATATAGAAATGCAATAGAAGTTTTAGTAAATCTCAACAAACACTATAACTTGTGCCATTTAATAACCTTGCCACAAAATATGCTGTTTTGATATAGTGACAATTGAAAAAACATAGTGCGACACAGAGAAAAGTCGCTTTTGAGCGTCTTTAAATTTAAAAAGCAATGAGTTTTTTGTGCAAGTTTAACGAAATTCTCGAAAAACACCGATATAATGAAAATCGGTGTTTTTTTTATGCTAAAAACTATTGCAAAATCTAAAAAAATGGTTTATAATTGTTTCAAAAGTGGCATTTAGTGCAATTTTGTGGTGTTTAGTGGTGAAAATCACATAAAGTACACCGGATTATTTTCAGAAAGGGAGTGAAGAGCTTGTTCAGTGGTGAATTCAAACATAATCTGGATTCAAAGGGCAGAATCATTATGCCTGTTAAGTTCAGAGAAGCTATCGGCGATAGCTTTGTTATAACCCGTGGTCTTGATAAAAACCTTTATGTTTATAGCCATGAAGAATGGGACAAGTTCTGCGAAAAGCTAAGCGCTCTTCCACTCTCAAGTAAGGAAGCACGAAATTTCTCACTTTTATTTCTTTCCGGTGCAACCGATTGTGAAACCGACAAACAGGGAAGATTTTTAATTCCACCAACCTTAAGGGACTATGCCTGCCTTGAAAAAGAAGTAACCGTTACAGGAAGCGGCAATAAGCTTGCAATCTGGAGCAGTGAAAAACTTATTGAGCGCATTGAAAGCATTGACACCGATAAGATGGCAGACGACCTTTATGAAAAAGGAATCATCATATAGGAGGCAGATATGGAATTTTGTCATGTGTCTGTACTTCTTAATGAAACAATTGAATCACTCAATATAAAACCTGATGGCATATATGCCGACGGAACTCTTGGCGGAGGCGGACATAGCTTTGAAATTTTGTCGCGTCTGTCAAATAAGGGTCAGCTTATAGGAATTGATCGCGACACCGATGCACTGGAAGCCGCTAAGAAACGACTTTCATCATTTAATAATGTAAGTTATGTTCACAGTAACTTTTCAGATATTAAAGAGATTCTTCATAGTCTTTCTGTAGATACAATAGACGGAGCGGTTATAGATCTTGGTGTGTCATCTTATCAGCTTGATTCTGCCCAGAGAGGCTTTTCCTATATGGAAGATGCCCCCTTGGATATGCGAATGGACCGCACATCACCCCTTAGCGCTTATGATGTGGTCAACACCTATTCAGAAGAAGATTTAATCCGTATATTTTATGAATATGGAGAAGAAAAGTTCTCAAAAAAGGTAGCATCAATAATCTGCTCACAGAGAGAAAAGAAAAATATAGAAACAACCCTTGAGCTTGTTGACATTATAAAAAGAGCAATTCCTGAAAAATTCAGACAAAAGGGTTCCCACCCTGCAAAAAGAATTTTCCAGGCAATCAGAATAGAAGTTAACAGTGAGCTTGAACCCTTAAAAAAATCTATCAGCGATTTTTTTGATTGCTTAGCTCCCGGAGGACGACTTGCCATAATAAGCTTTCATTCATTGGAAGACCGCATAGTTAAAAAAACCTTTCAGAGCTTTTTGGGCACCTGCACCTGCCCTAAAGATTTCCCGATTTGCGTGTGCGGAAAAAAAGCAACAGGAAAAATTATAACAACAAAACCAATTCTTCCGTCAGATGAAGAATTATCCCATAACAAGCGTTCAAAAAGCGCAAAATTAAGAGTGTGTGAAAAATTATAGGAGAGGTGAAAAAATTGGCAGAGCAATTATACGATGGAACTTCAGCGTACAAACTTGACCAATATGAAAACTACACCAGACAGGCACAGGAAAAACAGAATAACAGAAAAATAATAAAAGAAAAAAAGGATATAATCACAAGAAAGAAGCTGGCAGTTATTATGAGTGTTGTTTTTGTAACAGCAATCGCCTTCCTTTTTGCAAATGCGCTTCTTTTGCAGTCTGCAAGTAAGGTTACAGAGCTTAGTAAAGAGCTTGAGGATATGAAGGTAAGAAATACTCAGGTTTCTTTTGAAATTGTATCCGGAGTAGACTATAACGAAGTTGAACGAAAAGCCATCAGCGAATTTGGTATGCAGCATCCTGAGAGCTATCAGAATGTGTATGTTAATGTTGTTCAGAGCGACTATGTTGAAATGGCAGGTAAGCAGGAAGAAAAGGTTGGCTTTGTAGAAGGAATAATTTCAGGAGTTCAGTCTTTCCTGGCATATATCCGATAGTTTTTCAATATACATATAATCAGGCAGTTAATATTGAAAGGAATAAATTAAATGAGTAAAAAAACCAATGTTGGCATGCAGAATCGCCTTCTTGGTATACTAATAGGCATTGTGGTACTTTTTGCTCTCCTGATTGTCCGCATAGGGTGGATACAGTTTGTTCGTGGAGAGCAGTACAGCAAGGAAGCTGCCTTGCAGCAGACCAAGGATGTGGCTATATCTTCAAAAAGAGGCACCATCTATGACCGCAATTTAAAAGAACTGGCGAAAAGTGCCTCTGCAGACACAGTCACCGCATGCCCAAGAGAAATTCCCAAGGATAAAAGAGACACAGTTGCCAAAGGTCTTGCCAAAATTCTCGGAATGAGTAAGAAAAAGGTCTTTGACATCATTTCAAGGGATTCCTCATATGAGGTTATTAAAAGAAAAATAGACAAAGATCAGGCTGACGCAATCAGAGAAAAAGGTTTTGTTGGAATTACCCTTGTGGAGGATTTCAAAAGATACTATCCTGGCGGCAGCCTTGCTTCGCATATAATAGGTTTTGTTGGAACAGATAATCAGGGCCTTGCCGGAATTGAAATGATTTATGAGAATTATTTAAAGGGTCTTCCCGGAAGAATAATCACAGCCAAAAATGCCGCCGGCACCGATATGCCATTTAAATATGAAAAATATATCGATCCGGAAAATGGCGTTAATGTTGTTCTCACAATAGACGAGGTTATTCAGAGAAAGGTTGAAGACAGCCTTAAAAAAGCTTGCCAGAATTATAATGTTCAAAATGGTGCGGCGTGTATTGTTATGGAGGCAAAAACAGGTGAGATTCTTGCTATGGCAACTCATCCAAGCTTTGACCTTAATTCCCCCTTTACTATCATCAATGATGAAAAGGCAAAGGAAATAGCCCAGATAGAAGACGAAAAAGAAAGAACTCAGAAAACCTCCGACGAACTCAACAAACAGTGGCGCAACAAGGCTGTGGTTGATTCCTATGAGCCGGGCTCAACCTTTAAAGCGGTGGTTGCTGCTATGGCTCTTGAAGAGAATATAGTAAGCCTCAGCGAAAATTTTGTGTGCAGCGGTTCTGTTCAGGTTGCTGATTATAACATCCATTGCTGGAATACAAGCGGTCATGGTAGCGAGACCTTTGTGCAGGGTGTTTATAATTCGTGTAATCCTGTGTTTATGTCGGTTGGAGCCCGTCTTGGCAATAATCGTTTTTATAAATACTATAAAGCCTTTGGCTTTGGCTCAACCACAGGCTTTGACCTTCCCGGTGAAGCAAGCGGAACCTTCTATCCAATGGATCGTTTCAATGAAACCGAGCTTGCCACATCATCCTTCGGTCAGGGCTTTACAGTAACCCCCCTCCAGCTTATAACTGCATATTCTG
>JAFSBJ010000060.1 GCA_017437345.1 Clostridia bacterium
ATGAAATAAGAAACATTTTCTCGGTGAGCATTGGACTTCTTATAACGATTGGCATTTCGGGATTTGTGCTTCTTTATTTCGGGGCAGATTTCTTTGCAGGAGTTGTCCTTAAAAATCCGGGTGCCGCATATGGAATAAAAGCCATCGCTCCGGCAATGCTTTTTGTGTCGCTTATGAGTGCATACAGAGGCTATTTCCAGGGGCATCAGAATATGGTGCCAACAGCACTTTCAGAAATATCAGAAGCCCTCGGAAAGCTTATAATAGGCTTTGGCGCGGCATATATCCTTATTGAAAAAGGAATGGAGCTATCATCGGCAGGCGCGGTTTTTGGTGTGTCTTGCGGAGGGCTTATGGGCTTTGTTGTTTTATTTGTTATCCACAAAAAAAACAAGCAAAAGCCTCAGAAAATAAACGGAGCCGACCTTGGAAGCGACTCAAAGTCAAGAATACTTAAAAACCTTATTAAAATTGCAGTTCCCATCACAATTGGCGCATCTGTTTTCTCGCTGACATCCCTTATCGACACAGCGATGATAATGAGAAGGCTTCAGGTTTTTGGAGCATTTACCCATAAAGAAGCAAATGCTCTTTGGGGTTCATACTCAGGATATGCAATTCCTCTTTTCAACCTCCCCCCTACTCTTATCAATGCCATAACTGTGAGCATTGTTCCGGCAATTGCTTCGGCATATGCTGTTGGAGACTATGAAAATTCATCAAAGACAACAAGCAAAAGCCTCAAGATAACTGTTCTTTTTGCTCTGCCCTGCGCAGTTGGAATGTCGATGCTGTCTGAACCTATTCTCTCTCTTGTTTACAACAACACAAATGCAACATCAACCCTTTCAATTCTTTCGGTGGCAATTGTTTTTGTTTCTCTGGTGCTTGTTACAAATGCAATACTCCAGGCAACGGGAAATGAAATGATACCGGTTGTAAATATGCTTATAGGCGGAATTGTTAAGATAATTATTAATTTTTATCTTGTTGCCAATCCGAAAATCAACATAAACGGAGCGCCCATCGGAACAACTCTTTGCTATGGACTAATCCTTATACTAAACATTATTTCCATAAAGAGAAAGCTTAAGGTTAAGCTTCCTGTAGGTGAGCTTATTTTAAAACCGGGATTTGCAGCAGCAGTTATGGGGATTGTGCTCTATTTTATATATCCCGTATTTAAAGGCACAACAAGAGTTATTGCAGCCGGGGCTCCTATTGCAATCGGGGCTATTGTGTATGCCATCTCAATTGTGGCAGTTAAGGGAATAAATGAAGACGATATTTCCCTTTTGCCAAAAGCTGAATTACTTATAAAAATATGCAAAAAATTAAAGATAGTAAGGTGATAAAATGCGACTTGATAAATATCTCAAGGTTTCAAGAATAATCAAAAGAAGAACTGTGGCCAGTGAAGCCTGTGAACAGGGAAAGGTGAGCGTAAACGGAAAGGTGGCAAAGCCATCTACCGCAGTTAAGGAAGGCGACATAATTGAAGTTACCTTTGGTGAAAGAGTTTTAAAGGCAGAAATTCTCACCATTGCCGAGCATGTTTTAAAGGGTGATGCACAGTCGATGTATAAACCGCTGTAATAAAAGACAAACCTCCGCATATATTTTAACAAAGTGTTGGAATATATAAGGAGGTTTTTTAATGGAAAATAAAATCGGTCAAAAAAACATAAGAGCGGATCTTCCCCACAACATCATAATGGAAAACCGTTCGAAAATAAGCATCTCAGGTGTTGAAAATGCTGAAAGCTACAACGAGGAGGAAATCGTCCTCCACACATCAAAGGGAGTTCTCATCATAAGAGGCGATATGCTCAATTTGAGCAAATTAAATCTCGACAGCGGAGAGATAACCGTTAACGGAAGAATAGCCATGCTTGAATATGCCGAAGAAAAGAAAAGCGGAGCATCCATTCTCAGCAGAATTTTCAAGTGATGAAATATGGAAATAAGCATAAAACATGAGATGATTGTTTTCTGGGGAGCATTTTTCTGCGGACAGATAATCCCCTTTATATTTGATTTTTTCAGAGCAATGAGAAAAAGCTTTAAATGCACCAGAAGGCAGGTTGCCATTCAGGATATTATATTTTGTCTTTTTTCATTTAAGGTGTTTTTTGATGTGTGTTACCTTACAAACAACGGACACCTCAGATGGTATATATTTATTTCGTTTATTCTCAGTATGCTGATTTACTTTGTGGCAGAATCGCCATATGCAATGAAATTCTGGGGTGCTGTGTTTAAACTATTAATATTTATTATGAAACCCTTTATGAAATTATTTAGCTTTTTAGCAGAAAAAATCAAGGCTCTTTTAAGATTTTTAAAAGCAGAAATTACACGCAGTTTCGACAGTTTCTCTAAGAAAATCAGACGATTTTTTACAAAAAACGGGTAAAAACCCGTGTTTTATGGCAGTTTTAAGATAATTTTTTAAAAAAACATCTTTACTTTTAGAAAAAAATAGTTTATAATATCTGCGAGTGTAATTATTTTGAGTTATGTGACTTGTATTTATTGTGAATTATCAGAGGATTATAATATGAAAATAGCCAAAACTAAAAAGAAGCTACTTCGGAATATCCTGATTGTTTGTGTTGTATGTTTTGTTGCAAGTTCGTTTATTACCACCTTTGCACGAATCCAGGAATATAATGACCAGATAACAATTCTTGAAAAAGAAATTGAGAAAGAAAAGCAAACAAATAAAGAACTTAAGCAGAAAAAGAATCAAATACACAGCGATAAAAACTACAAAGATATTGCCAGAAACACCCTAGGGCTTGTAAACCCCGGAGATAAGGTTTATGTCAATTCTAATGATAACAATAGCAAATGAGGAGGCTGTATTAGAGGATGCAGTTAGAAGAGGGGAAAATAGTTAGCGGCAAGGTTACAGGAGTTACCAATTTTGGTGCTTTTGTGGAATTGGAAGAAGGCGTTACAGGTCTTGTTCACATTTCCGAAATTTCAACATCATATGTAAAGGATATCAACGACCATGTTAAGGTTGGTGATGTTATTGATGTTAAAATTCTGCCGACAGACAAAAAAGGAAAGCTTGGCCTTTCAATCAAGCAGGTTATGCAGGAAAGAGGAATTGCTTCCGAAAAGCCAAAATTCGAAAGGAAACCCAAGCAAGCACCACGACTTCCCGAGACTGATCTTCACGCTCAGCCTGCAGAGTTTGACTGGTTTAAAAAGGATGACGGAGATTTATCTTTTGAAGATAAACTCAATAAATTCAAACAGGCAAGCGACGAAAAAATGCACGATATAAAGCGTAATATGGAATCAAAACGCGGAAGCGGAAAATCAAGACAGAATTCATATTAATACATAAAAACAGGAACGAATTTTTTAAAATTCGTTCCTGTTTATTTTTTAGATAGAAAGGGTTTCTCCTGATTTTATACTGTGTGTAACGCCATCAACATCAAACCATATTTCATAAAGGGTTGGGTTATATATTGTCATTCCGTTTGCACTGTAAATAAGGCTCTTATAGGCATTAACATAATCACATATTTCAATGTTTGTGGCATACCAGATTTCATCATTATTTGCAAGCTTTTCGCAAATTTGCTCAATGAGTTCCCAATTGTTATCTGTTTGAAACTCATAGCTATGCCCCCATATATACATAAGGCGGGGGTATCTTCTGGCATGATATGTTTTGGTTGAAAGGTCAAGCTTCAGGAATTCTTCTATGTATTCCATTATTTTGGGGTTGGTATGATGGGCTGTGGGCATCCAGGCATAAAAATCATCAGGAAGAAGAAATTTATTGTTATCTCCGCCAAGGGTTCTTGCATAGGCAATGTCCAGCTCTTTAAGATACTGCTTAACATCTTCATATTTGCTAAAATTTCCAAAGACTGTTATTCCAGTATCGGGGTATGCCATTCCGCGGATAATCTGACCGCATCTTTCCTCAAGCTCAAGCCTGCAATCAAGCACATCTCTTATTCCCTCAATTGGTCTCATATTTCCATTGGCTCTGTGGTATGCGCCATGAACTGCAATTTCATGACCTTTTGAAAGAAAATGTTCTTTTATTTCTTCATTTGAAAAATTTTTTCTCTAAGTCCACAACTGTTAAAATTAAATGTTGCTTTCATATTGTATTTATCAAAAACCTCTGCAAGACGAATATCATGAATAACACCGTCATCATAGCTGAATGTAACAGCTTTTGCCTTTCCGCCGGGGTATCTCATAAAAAATGATCTCATAAAACCACCTCATTACAATTAATCTAGCTATATATTAACATTATTAAGACTATTTAGCAACAAAAATTATGAATATTTTAAATTTTTCAGCATATAATTAAACCAAGTAAGCAAAAGAAGCATTGGTATAAAATAGCATAAGTTAAAGCCTTATAACAAATAAATTTTAGTTAGTTTTAATATCTATATTTTTACAAAAAACTCTTGACAAAGCCTGTGTACTATGATATTATAGATGATGCGCAATGGGTACGCCGGAGTGGCGGAACTGGCAGACGCACAGGACTTAAAATCCTGCGGCCCTTAAAGCCGTACCGGTTCGATTCCGGTCTCCGGCATCACTTCTTTGCGCTAAAATTAAATATCGCGGGGTGGAGCAGTCTGGTAGCTCGTCGGGCTCATAACCCGAAGGTCGTTGG
>JAFSBJ010000061.1 GCA_017437345.1 Clostridia bacterium
AGCTGTCTGCCGCAAATTCCTAAGCCGCCCATCATTTTTGCTTCATCACGAACACCAATCTGACGAAGCTCTATTCTTGTTTTGAAAACTCCAGCCAGGTCTCTCACGAGTTCTCTGAAATCTATTCTGCCATCGGCAGAGAAATAGAAGAGAACCTTATTGTGGTCAAAGGTGTATTCAACATCAATGAGCTTCATTTCAAGATTATGCTTACGGATTTTTTCCTGACAAAGCTTCATTGCTTCTTTTTCTTTTTCTTTATTGATTTCTATCTGTTTATCATCATCGGGGGTGGCAATGCGGAGAATTTTTTTGAGTGGGGGAACGATTTCGTCATCTGTCACCTTTTTTAAAGGGATAACAACTGTTCCATATTCTATTCCTCTTGATGTTTCCACAATTACATGGTCGCCCTGCTTAAGCTTTAAATTTCCGGGCGAAAAATAATATATTTTGCCAACCTTTTTAAACCGTATTCCAGCTACTTCTATCATTGTTTCCTCCTTCGCACAGAGCCTTAGCACATGTGCTTTAGCTGTATCAGAAGAGTATGGGAAGCCATTTTAAAATTGCCATATTTCCCCATCATCCTTGGAGCATCATTTGCAAGTTTTAACATTTCATAGCTTTTTTTCATTGTGGTTTTATCTGACACAGTCTGAATTTCTTTTAGTTTGTCTGTGTTTGCCATAAGCTGGGGCAGCGAAGCTTTGCAGAGCATAACATCACGAAGAAACAAAATTAAAATCTCTGTGAGCTTGTTTCTCTGCTGGGCATTTTCATTCCAGAAATCTATGGCATCATACAGCGAAGCTTCACCTAAGGTGAGCATATCAACAAAGGTTTTTATAACACCGTCTCTTAAAGATGCAAAATCTTCATCTGTTGAAAGGGATTTTAATACTCCGATGCTTCCCATTGAATAGGAATACATATACTCTCTGTCTTTATCAAGAGGCATCGCCTTTCTTAAATCCTCTTCACTCCATTTTTCAAGCTCCAAAATATGAGACCTGGAAATGATGGTTGGAAGAATTGTTCCCAAATTATCGCAGATAAATATAAAAACTGCATAGGAAGGAGGCTCCTCAATAATCTTTAAAATTGCATTCTGACCGGGAGCATCCATAAGATGAGCATTTTCAATTATAAAAAGACGGTATCTGCTCTTTGCAGGCTTTGTATAGACCTCTTTTTTCATTGCTCTCAGCTTATCCACAGCAATAACCTTTTTGTCCTCATTTGAAATGATGGTGCAATCGGGATGAGCGCCTTCAATGGTGCTCAGACACCCATTGCATTTGCCACAGGCAGTTCCTTCCTCACACATAAGATACCGGGCAATCTGCCTGCAGACTGTTTTCTTCCCCACGCCTTCTTCGCCTTTTATAATGTAGCACTGACGGAGGGTATCTTCTTTAACAGAATTTGCAAAATGTGAAATAAGCTTTTCCTGAGAAGCTGATAACATAGCTATACCTTATTATACCTTTTCAAAGCGGTCAACATCGAGAACAAATATTGTTGCTCCGCCAATCTGAACTTCTATTGGATATGGTGTGAAAGAAGCAGATGCACTCATAGGCATCGGTGATGCTGTAATCTGAGTTCTTCTCTGGCTCTTTGCACGGATAATATCTATAACTTCCTGAACCTTTTCATCTTCTGTACCGATAATCATGGTTATGTTGCCGGCTTTTAAAAAGCCGCCTGTGGTGGCAAGCTTGGTTACGCTGAAGCCATTTTTACTGAGTTCGCTTATAACTTTGTTACCATCTTCATCATTAACAATTGCAAGGATTAATTTCATAATATCACGCTCCTTATATTTTTCTGATTATATTATATAATGAAATAAGCATAAAAGCAAGAAAAATTTACAATATGCGGTTGTTATTCAACCGCAACTAAGTTTGCCTTTCGGCAAGTGAAGTTATCTTCGATAGTGAAGTTTACCCTGTAAGTGAAGTTGTGCCTATCGGCACAGTGGCAAACTTAACTTCACTTTTGCATAGCAAAAACTTCACTGCTTATGCAACTTCACTTTGAGCAAGTGCTCAAATATGCTCCCTTTGCTGCGACACAACTACATACACAAAAAGCCTCTGTCATTAGACCAGAGGCTTTTTGTATTTTATATTTCTTATCTTAATTTATTCTTCCTGTGCATCAGCTTTAATCTTTTCCACAAGATGTGCGGGAACCTCTTCATAATGATCCATTTTGAAAGAGAATGTGCCTCTGCCATTTGTGAGAGCTCTTAAATCTGTTGCGTATTTAACCATTTCGCTGCAGGGGATAAGAGCTTCGATTTCTGTGTGGTTTTCGCTGATGGGGTTCATGCCTAGGATTCTGCCGCGGCGTTTGTTGATATCGCCTGCAACATCACCGGTTGCTGTGTTTCTAACTCTTGTTTTAAGAAGGCCGATGGGTTCTAAAAGAACGGGGTTTGCCTGGGTAAGACCTGTTTTATAGCAGATGGAAGCGGCTGTTTTAAATGCCATTTCACTTGAATCAACAGGGTGATAGGAGCCATCAAGAAGAGTTGCTTTAAGGTTTACAACAGGGTATCCTGCCACAACACCCTTCTGCATGCTTTCTCTTAAGCCCTTTTCAACTGCAGGGAAATAGTTTTTGGGAACAGAGCCGCCAAACACCTTTTCTTCAAAGATTAAATCGTCGCTTTCGCAGGGTTCAAATTCAATCCATACATGGCCATACTGACCATGACCGCCGGACTGTTTTTTATGTTTTCCTTCAACCTTTACTTTTTTCTTTATTGCTTCGCGATATGCTATTTTGGGTTCTTTCAGAGTTACATCAACGCCAAATTTTGATAAAAGCTTGGAGCAGATAATGTTGAGGTGCTGCTCTCCAACACCGGAAATAATAGTTTCACGGGTTTCTTTGTTGTTTTCTAAGCGGAAGGTCTTGTCTTCACTCATAAGCTTAGCCAGACCGGAGCTGATTTTTTCTTCGTCGCCCTTTGCTTTTGGAACAATGGCAAGAGAAATAACAGGCTCCGGGAAGGGGATTTCAGCAAGCTTATAGCTTACCTTGGGATCGCATAGAGTATCGGAGGTTTCGGCATAGGCAAGCTTTGCCACAACACCGATGTCGCCTGCTTCTAATGCTGCCACATCAATCTGCTTTTTGCCTCTTAAGGTAAATATTTTACCGAATTTTTCATTTTCGTCTTTATTTACATTATATAAAGTCATATCGGGGGTAACCTTACCGGACACAACCTTGAAATAGGTCATTTTTCCAACAAAGTTATCAACAACTGTCTTAAACGCTTTTACGCACACAGGAGCTGAGCTGTCGCAGGTGATTTCAATTTCTTCGCCTTTTTTGGTATCCTCGGCTAAAACTTTCTCGCCTTCATCAGGTGAGCAGCAATAGTTTGAAATAACATTTAGAACATGGGTTATTCCGATTCTAAGCTCTGCACTACCGCAGATAACAGGGGTAACTGTGCCATTTTTAATACCGACTTTTAATGCGGACTTGATTTCTTCTTCTGTGAAGGGTTCGCCTGCAAAGAATTTTTCCATCAGTTCGTCGCTGACCTCAGCTATAGCTTCGTCGAGAATTTCGCGGCTTCTTGTGGCGATGTCGATATGAGATGCAGGAATTTCTTCGTATGTAGCTTCGGGACCTGTAAACATTTTTGCACGCATTTTAATAACATCTACAAAGCCTATTAACTTTTCGTCAACATTAATAGGGAAGGTAAAGGGAGCAATTGATTTACCGAAGGTATCGTTGAGCTGCTCTATAACCTTATTATAGTCTGATTTGGGGTCATCCAGTTTATTAACAAACACAAGCTTTGCAAGACTATGTTCCTCGGCAAGTCTCCATGCTTTTTCTGTTCCGGCAGAAACGCCCGACTTACCGCTGACTGTGATGATTGCATTTTCGCAAACATCGGCAGCTTCAATCTGTTCACCAACAAAATCAAAAAATCCCGGGGTGTCTAAAAGATTTATTTTTTTGCCGTCCCAGTCAAAACTTATAAGTGATGTATTAACCGAAATCTTTCTTTTTATTTCTTCGGCATCAAAGTCTGATACTGTGTTGCCGTCTTCAATTTTTCCAAGTCGGTCAATAAGCTTTGCATTGTAGAGCATTGCTTCCACAAGCGAAGTTTTTCCCGCGTTTCCGTGTGACATAAGGCACACATTTCTGATGTCTTTTGTTTGAGCCATAATTAATCCATCCTCCTTTAGTTTTATAAGGAATCCTGTCATTTCCACGAAGAGACCTTATATGGGAGCACCGTTTTGGTGCAATTCGACTTTTAAAAATTACAGAAAAACTCTGTTACATAAGTATTTCGTGAAAGTTTCACATTTCCCTTCTTTGATTTTATGATTTTTCTAACAAAAATACACAAAAAAATTCGTGCAATTTTACTAAAAACTTTACATCGTGGAAAGATAGGAAAAATGTTTTGGAATTGTCAAATTGAACCGAAGGGCTACCCGAAGCTGTACTAAAGTACTGCGAGGGTGAAATTTGGCAATAGCAAAAGGCACATAAAAAGAAACCTATCGGTTTTTCGATAGGTTTCTTCCTTTATCAAATATTTCAAATTATGCAAGCACTAACATTATTTTTATTTAATTAGTGCCTTTTGCGCTGCGGAGCATTTTTACATCTTTCAAACTTCTTTCATTGAAAGAGATATTCTACCCTTCTTGGTATCAACATCAATAACCTTAACCTTAACAATATCTCCAACAGAGAGAACATCTGTGGGATGCTTTATAAATCTATTTGAAATCTGAGAAATATGCACAAGTCCGTCCTGATGAACTCCGATGTCAACAAATGCACCAAAATCGATTACATTTCTCACAGTCCCCGTCATTATCATTCCAGGTTTTAAATCTTCCATACTCATAACATCTTCCATAAGGATGGGGGTGGGCATTTCATCACGGGGGTCTCTGCCGGGTTTTAAGAGAGAATCGGCAATATCATTAATTGTTATTTTTCCAATGTCATATTTGGCGCAGAAAGCATCAATGTCCATATTTTTCATACGAAGCTTTAAATCGGAAATGTTTCCCGAAGAAACATCCTGGGAGGTATAGCCCATATCCGTTAAAAGAGCTGATGCCGCGTCGTAGCTTTCAGGGTGAACAGAGGTCTGGTCCAAAACATTTTCCGCACCGGGAATTCTTAAAAATCCGGCACACTGAGTATAGGCTTTGGGGCCAAGCTTTGCAACCTTTAAAAGCTCTTTTCTTGATGAAAATTTTCCATTTTCCTCGCGGTATTTAACGATATTTTTTGCAATTGGTGCCGATATTCCTGCCACATAGGATAAAAGGGGTGCGGAGGCTGTGTTTAAGTCAACACCGACGCTATTAACGCAGTTTTCAACCACACCGCCAAGAGCTTCGGAGAGTCTTTTCTGATTCATATCGTGCTGATACTGACCAACACCGATTGACTTTGGATCAATTTTTACAAGCTCTGCCAGAGGGTCCTGAATTCTTCTTGCAATTGATGCGGCGCTTCTTTGCTCAACTGTGAAATCGGGAAATTCCTCTGCAGCAAGCTTTGATGCGGAGTAAACAGAGGCTCCGGCTTCATTTACCATCATATAATAAACCTTGGTGTCCAGTTCTTTAAGAATTCCCGCAATAAATTTTTCTGATTCCTTGGAGGCTGTGCCATTGCCGATAGCGATTAGCTCTACCTTGTGTTTTAAGATAAGGCTCTTTATAAGCTTTGCACTTTTTTCCTTGTCATGATGCTCCAGGGTGCAGAAAACAACGCCTGTGTCGCAAACCTTTCCTGTTTCATCAACAACAGCCAGCTTACATCCGGTTCTGTAGCCGGGGTCCAGACCAAGAACGGTTTTGCCTCTCATTGGGGGCTGCATTAAAAGCTGATAGAGATTTTTGGAGAAAAGTCCGATTGCCTGCTCACCTGCGTTTTCAGTCAGGCTGTTTCTTATTTCTCTTTCGATTGAGGGCTTTATAAGACGCTTGTAGCTGTCTTCAACAGCAGCTTTTACAATTTCAGAAAAGATAGAATCTCTCACAATTTCTCCATAGAGGTAGGAAAGAATCTTTTCTTCATCTATTTCAACTGCAACGGATAACATCTTTTCGTTTTCGCCTCTGTTTATGGCAAGGACTCTGTGGGACGCAATTTTGGAAACGCTTTCGCCAAAATCATAATACATTGCATACACGCTGTCTTCTTCTGTGGCAGCTTTTGATTTTAATATGCCCATTTTAAAGGTCAGCGCTCTTATTTCCTTGCGGTAGTCGGCATCATCGGAAACCATTTCGGCAATAATGTCCATTGCTCCTTCGATTGCTTCGTCTTCATTTGCAACGCCCAGCTCTTCGTTTATATATTCCCTTGCAAAATCATAGGGGTTTCCCGATTTTTCCTGCTGCATATAGATAAGCATAGAAAGTGGCTCAAGACCTTTTTCCTTGGCTATGGTTGCTTTGGTTCTTCTTTTTGGTCTGTAGGGACGATAGATGTCTTCCAGCTCCTGCAAAATCTCGGCTTTCTCAATTTCCGCCATCAATTCGTCGGTCATTTTGCCCTGTTCCTCAATAAGGTGGACGATTTCTTCTCTTCTTTCATCAAGAGAACGCAGATAGCAAAGACGGTCATAAAATTTTCTCAAAATTTCGTCATCCAGAGAGCCTGTCACTTCTTTTCTGTAACGGGCAATAAAGGGGATGGTGTTGCCTTCGTCGATAAGCTTTATTGTGTTTTCCACCTGGCGGGAAGTTATTTCCAGCTCTTTTGATAGTACATTAATAATATCCATTTTATCCTCCGAACATATAAATATTAAATGAATAATGAAATCGCTTCGCTGATAAATTATTCTTTTTTCAATATTCTTTATTCATTATTAATTAGTTTTTTTATTTCTTCATCCGTCATAAGCCTCATTTTTCCTTCTTCAAGGCTTTCGTCTAGCTCCAAGCTTCCCATTTTTACTCTTTTAAGGTAAATAACCTTGTTGTCTGCCACTTCATACATTCTCTTTACCTGATGATATTTTCCCTCATATATGGTAAGAAGGGCTTCACATTCGCCCTTTATCTCTACCTTTGCAGGAATGGTTGTAAAATCTCCAAGGTCAACTCCACTTTCAAAAAGCACCTTTCCTTCATCGGACAAGGGCTTTTCACTTCTTACAAAATATGTTTTTGGAACATGGGACTTAGGAATTAAAAGCTTATGGGCAGTTTCTCCGTCGTTTGTCAGGACAAGAAGCCCCACAGTATCCATATCAAGCCTGCCAACAGGAAAAAGCTCAAGATGGGAAAATTCTTCGGGACCAAGGTCGGTTACCACCGGGAATTTTTTATCGAAGGTGGCGCTTATATAGCCTGCAGGTTTATTGAGCATAAGGTAGGTGTATTTTGAATAAACCACCCTCTCGCCCGAAAGAGTTACAACCGCGGTTTCTTCATCAATGTGGGTTCCTATATCTGTTACCACCTCACCGTTTAACCTTACAAGACCTTTTTTGAAAAAGACCTTAAGCTCCTTCCGGCTGTAGTGGGTGCTGTTTCCTATATATTTATCTATTCTCATATTGTGTATCCTTTCATAATTTCTTTATACATATAAAGAGAACCGAAAGCAAACACTATGTCGGCTTTTTTCTGAGCCGCCTTTACCGCTTCATAAATATCGGAAAAGCTTTCCGCCTTAAAGCCTTTATTCTGAGCTCTCTCTTTTAGTTTTTCTGCCTTTTCGCTTCGTGGATTTGAAAAGACGGTGGCTGTGTGTATTTCAAAGTTCTGATTTTCAAGACTTTTAAGCTCGTTAAGGCATCCATCAATATCTTTATCTGCCATAAAGCCTATGGCAAAAGCTATTTTGCCGGAGAGTTTTGCCGCGTTTATGCTTTTAACAAGCTCTCTTACCCCTGCCGGGTTGTGGGCTCCGTCAAAATAGGTTTTGTCCGATATTTTTTCAAGTCTTGCCGGATTCACAGCAGACGAAAGAGCTTTGAGTATGCTTTTTTTATCAATATCCATTGCTCTCATAACCATAAGAGCAAGAGATGCATTCTGAGCCTGATGAACTCCTGCAAGAGAAAGCCTTTCCATTCCATTTCCCGTATTTACCACTGCATTTAAAAAATCCATCTCACAGATTTCAAAAGGTCTCACAAAAGTGAGTTCACACTCTTTTTTTCTACATTCTTCAATTATAACTTCTTCGGCTGACTTATCCTGAACAGCAGAATAAACGATTTTTCTTTTTCTTAATATTCCGCATTTGTTTCTTGTGATTTCTTCTATGCTTTCTCCAAGATACTCCCTGTGGTCAAGAGCTATGTTTGTTAAAACCTCAATATCAGATGAAATTATAGCATTTGTGGCATCACCTTTTCCACCCATTCCACATTCAAGAATAACTCTTTTGCATCTTTTTTTCTTAAAATGTATAAGGGATGCAACAAATAAAATTTCAAAAGCAGAGGGAGCCTTGCCCATTTCTGATTTAACCTCATCACACAAAGGCTCAAGAGCTTTTATAATATTGCCAAGAGTCCTTTTGCCTATTGGAACTTTATTTACACTTATTGTATCTTCCACACTAAACAGCTCAGGCGAAGAAAACCTTCCGCATTTTATTCCTGCATTTGTTAAGCCTTCTTCAATAAAAGCACAAACAGAGCCCTTGCCATTTGTTCCGGCAATATGGATAATGCTCATATCTTTATCGGGGCTTCCTGCCTTTTCTAAAAGAAGGCGCACTCTGTCCAGCTCAAGGCAAAATTTTTCGTTTTTTTGACTGTAGCTTACAATACTCATTTTCCACACCTGACTTGTTACATAGCTTATTTTTTCATTATGTATTATACAACATTATTTTAAAGGTGTAAACAGAAATTTCGATGTGAGATTTAAAAGAACAGTAAACACATCTTTAACAGGCAGGTTTTCTTTTCCGGAAGAAGCAGGAGAAGAAGGAGTATTTTCATCTTTAAATCCGTAGTCAAAAAGAATTTTATGGTCGCGCCAGTCGTCAGGAGCATTTAGGGTGACAGCTATAAGCTCTTTTGAGCCTCTTTTTGCTGACGAAACAAGACATCTGCCGCATTTTTTGGTGTAGCCGGTTTTGATGCCTGTGCAGCCTTCATATTGCCACAAAAGCTTGTTGTGATTTTTTAAATATCTTAATCCCTTTCCGTCATTTGAAATTTTTATTTCCTTTAAGCCCACTATCCATCTTATAAGGGGATTTTCCATTGCATAGGCAGCTATTTTTGCAAGGTCACGGGCAGTTGTATAATGGTTTTCGTCATAAAGTCCGCTTGAATTTTTAAAATTTGTTGAATTGGCGCCTATCTTTATTGCTGTTTTATTCATTATTTCAGAAAATTTCTCAACTGAACCTGCCACCTCCAGAGCAAGAGCTGTAGCGGCATCGTTGCCGGAATTTAAAAGCATTCCGCAAAGCAGCTCTTTTATGGTTATTTTTTCTCCTGCCTTAAGATATATGGAAGAGCCTTCTATCCCTGCGGCATCGCTGTTGACCCTTATGGGAACATTTGAATTGATGTTTTCTGTGGTGCAGATAGCTGTCATAATTTTTGTGGTGCTTGCCATGGGCATTTTTTTATCGGCATTTTTTTCATAGATAACCTCACCTGTGGCGCCATCTATTAAAATTGCAGACTGCGCACTTAAAGAAAAAGCCATAGCACCTGTCGACGAAAAAACAAGAACAAAAAAAGAGAGTATAAACAAAAATTTTTTCAAATAAAAAAACCGCCTTTCTCTATAATAAATATGAGAAAGGCAGGGGAATTATAATTATAAGAGAAGAGAGAATAGAGAAAAGTGAAGAGTGAATAGAAAATGAAGAAATCCGCTTTAAAAGCGGATTTCAAATATTTTTATTCACTTTTCTCTGTTTTTTCACTGCATTTGGGGCAATATTTCTGCTTGCCTCTTGTCAGCTTTTCAAACATAACCGAGCCGCAATCGGGACATTTTTCGTTTGTGGGTCTGTCCCATGAGGTAAATGAGCAATCGGGGAAGGAGGTGCATCCAAAGAATAGCTTTCCTCTTTTGGTTTTCTTTTCTATTATCTCTCCGCCGCAATCGGGGCATTTAACTCCTATTTCCTTAACAATTGCTTTGGTGTTTCTACATTCAGGAAAGCCCGGACAAGCAAGAAATCTTCCGAATTTGCCCTGCTTATAGACCATAAGTCTTCCGCATTTGTCGCAAATAACATCCGACTCTTCGTCTTTTATTTCTATATTGCCGATTCTTTCTTCGGCTTCCTTTAAAGAAAGCATAAACGGACTATAAAAATCACCAATAAGCTTATGCCAGTCTTTTGCGCCTTCTTCAACTCTATCCAGCTCTTCTTCCATTCCGGCTGTGAATTCTATATCAACAATATCTTTAAAATGCTCTTTCATCAGAGAATTAACGATAGTTCCAAGCTCTGTGGGAACAAGGTTTTTCTTGTTTCTCACAATATATCCTCTGTTGATGATGGTGGTAATCGTGGGAGAATAGGTGCTGGGTCGGCCTATTCCCAATTCTTCAAGAGCCTTAACAAGTGATGCTTCGGTGTAGCGAAGGGGTGGCTGAGTGAAATGCTGGTTTCCTTCTACCAAGGATGCTTCAAGCTCCTCGCCCTTTATAAGCTCAGGAAGCTTTGAGGCTTTTTCTTCATCGGCATCCTTGCTTTCTGTGTAGATAAGGGTGAATCCGTCAAACACAACAGTTGTGCCGCTTGTTTTAAACTGATAGCTTCCTGCATTTATTGTTACAGACACCACATCCAGCTGAGCATCCTTCATCTGACAAGCTATATATCTTTCCCAGATAAGCTTATAGATTTTATACTGGTCGGCTGTGAGAGAAGATTTTATGCTGTCGGGGCTAAGCTCTGTGTAGGATGGTCTTATAGCTTCGTGGGCATCCTGAGCATTTTTCTTGGTTTTATAAACCTTGGGACTCTTAGGAAGATAGTTTTCACCATAGTTATTTGCAATATAGCTTCTGGCTTCACTCACTGCATCATCTGAAAGGCGGAGGGAGTCGGTTCTCATATAGGTTATAAGACCAATCTGACCTTTACCCTTAATATTTACTCCTTCATAGAGCTGCTGAGCTGTCTGCATTGTTCTTGCTGTGGTAAAGCCAAGCTTTCTGCCGGCTTCCTGCTGAAGGGAGCTTGTTATAAACGGGGGAAGTGTGGCTTTTTTCTTTGTGGAATTTTTAACATCTGCCACAATAAATTTCTCATTTTTAACTGCATCTAAAACTGCATTTGCCTCATCTGAGTTTTTAAGAGAAAGCTTTTTGCCGCTTTTTCCATAAAATTTTGCAGGAATTTTCTTTTTTCCCTTTAAAAGAACTGCATCAATTGACCAGTATTCTTCTTCTTTGAAATTTAAAATTTCTTCCTCTCTGTCGCAGATTAATTTAGTGCAAGCCGACTGCACTCTTCCTGCGCTGAGGCCTTTTTTAACCTTTTTCCATAAAAGCGGGCTTATTTTATAACCAACTATTCTATCCAGAACCCTTCTTGCCTGCTGGGCATCAACCAGCTTTTCGTCAATTATCCTGGGTTCTTTTATTGCATTTGTAACCGCTTTTTTTGTTATTTCATTAAAGGTTATGCGGCATTTTGAATTTGCATCAATTCCAAGAGCGTTTGCAAGATGCCAGCTGATTGCCTCTCCCTCACGGTCGGGGTCAGTTGCAAGATATACTTTTTTTGCGTTTTTGGCTTCTTTTTTAAGCTCTTTTATCAGGTCGCCTTTTCCTCTTATGGTAATATAGCGTGGTTCAAAGTTGTTTTCTTCATCAATACCAAGCTGGCTTTTGGGAAGGTCGATAACATGGCCCATGCTTGCCATGACTGTATAGCCCTTTCCAAGATATTTTTTAATTGTGCCGGCCTTTGACGGAGACTCAACTATCACTAATTTTTCAGCCATTTTTTCCTCCTATATTTTAAAGAAGATAATATATTCCATTATCGCTTTTTATTTTTCCATTCATTTCAAGAAATAAAAGCATCATATTGAGTTCTTCTAATTTTATTTTTGTTAAAACACTAATATCATCAATGGATAAACCGCCCGAAGAAAGCGAATTTAAAACTCTTTCTTCATCTGTTTTTCCTTCCGGGATTTTAATATCAGCTTTGTTTTCCTCAGGTGGAAGATTAATTATTTCTCCCTCTTTTTTAAAACTACTCACATAAGACAGATTGTCTTTGTATAGTTCCTCATAGTGGCAGGAAATATCTGTAGCCTCAGTCACTAAGTATGCCCCGTCTTTTATAAGCTTATTTGGCATTTCCGACATTGGGGAATCGGCATTTCCGGGAAGGGCAAAAATATCTTTCCCCTGGGAAACTCCATAGGAAACTGTTATTGATGTTCCGCTTTTTTCTCCTGCTTCACTAACGAAAACCCCTCTTGAAACTCCTGCAACAAGGCGGTTTCTTTCGGGAAAATAATAATTTTTCGGCATAGTTCCCAAAGGGTATTCACTAACCACCATACCATTTTTCAAAATTGCCCTGAAAAGCTCGGCATTTATCCTGGGATAAATAATATCCACTCCGCTTGCAATAAAGGCAACTGTGGGGCAGCCCATATCTATTGCCGCTTTATGTGACACAGCGTCAATCCCCTGAGCCATTCCGCTGACGATAACAAAACCCTTTTGGCAAAGCCCCCTTGCAATGGAATAGGTCATCCTTCTGCCATAGGGCGTTGGATTTCTTGTTCCCACAAAAGCTATGCACAAGGCTTTATTTAAGTCGATATAATTTCCTCTGCAATAAAGCACAAGAGGCGGATTTGAAATATCGAGAAGCATTTCGGGATAATCCGGACTTTCTATAGTTAATAATTTTACCCGATTTATGTTTAGTATTCCCATATATTCCTCTACATAGGAAAAATCGGGGCAAATAATTTTCTCCGCTTCTTCTTCACTTAAAATCTTTGAAGATAAAAGAGCTTCCTTTGAAGCTGCAAAAATATTTTCGCTTGATTTAAAGTGTTTATACAATGAAGAAAGCCTTGCTTTTGATATTCCTGTTCTGATAGTAAGATACAACCATAACTTTACATTGCCATCATTCAAATTCTTCTCCTCCTATTAGGAAACATTTTATACAGTACAACAAAAATTTAATTTTGTAAAGTCTTTTTTTAAAATTTATATAAAATAGTAGAAAAAATTTTAAAAATGACAATAATACTATGGATGCGATTTTTTATATGAAAAAAGCTACTTTATTTATAACTGCAGATAATAAATAAAATTTTTTGAAGAAAAAAAAGGAAAAAAGGGGATTATATAGAATAAGTATAATAAGGACAAAATTGAGCATTGTTTTAATGCATTAAACAATGTTAATAATATAAGTCACCGAAAGGAGGATTTGGATATGTCTAATGGTTTTGTTTGTGCTATGGGTATAGGCACAGTGTTTTTAGGTCTTATCGCATTGGTTTTCATATGCATAATAATGAGTGCTGTATGTAAATTAATAGGCGGTGCCGCAACCGAACCCAAACTAGCTTCCAAACCGGCTGCACCCGTGGTTTCATCAGGTGCTTCAAACAAAAATGAAATTGCAAACAAGAGCGAAATTATTGCCGCTTGCTGTGCTGCAATTGCTGAAGAGCTCGGTGAAGAAGTTAAGAATATCAAAGTTGTATCATTTAAAAAAGCGTAAAACTTAAAATTTTAAAAAAGTGAGGTAATTTATAATGAAAAACTACAAAGTTAATGTGAACGGTACAGAATATGTTATTGCAATAGAACTTATGAGTGATGAAGAAGCTGCAAAAGCAAAAGCTTCAGCTCCCGCTGCTCCCGCCTCAGCTCCTGCTCCCCAGGCAGCACCTGCTCCCCAGGCATCAGCCGGCGAAGGTGCTGAAATCACAGCTCCTATGCAGGGAACAATTCTCTCTGTTAATGTGGCAAACGGACAGGCTGTTAAATCAGGCGATGTTCTCTTTATCTTAGAAGCAATGAAAATGGAAAACGAAATCATGGCTCCCGCTGACGGTACTGTTACATCTGTTTGCGTTGCAAACGGTGCATCTGTTACAAGTGGCACACTTCTTTGCACAATTAAATAATTTTTTCTTTCGGAGGAATCTACAATGACTAAAAAAATATTTTCCGTCCTCCTTCTTATGATTATTCTTTGCACAAGCTGTGTGTCGGTTTTTGCGGCAGAATCTTCTCAGAGCGAGGCGATTGTTGACTTTTTAAAGCAGACAGGCTTTTCTATAATAAGTATAAAACAAATCGCAATGATTGTTATTGCCTGCGTGCTTTTATATCTTGCTATTGTTAAGCAGTTTGAACCCCTTCTGCTTCTTCCCATTGCATTCGGTATGCTTTTAACAAACCTTGCAGGTGCCGAAATGTTCCACGAAGAGCTCTTTGCAGGCGGTCATGTTCACTGGGATATGTTTGGCGGAAAAGGGGATATTGCTCCCGGTCTTATAGACATTTTATATCTTGGTGTTAAGCTTGGTATCTATCCCTGCTTAATCTTTGTAGGCGTTGGCGCTATGACCGATTTCGGTCCTCTTATTGCCAATCCAAAATCACTTCTTTTAGGTGCGGCAGCTCAGGTTGGTATTTTTGCAACCTATCTTGGTGCTATAGCTCTTGGCTTTTCTCCTCAGGAGGCAGGTTCAATCGGCATCATTGGCGGAGCCGACGGCCCGACAGCTATCTTTGTTACCACAAAGCTCGCTCCCCATCTTTTAGGACCTATCGCTGTTGCAGCTTATTCCTATATGGCTCTTGTTCCTGTTATTCAGCCTCCTATCATGAAGCTTTTAACAAGCAAAAAAGAACGCCAGATAGAAATGAAGGCTCTTCGCCAGGTTTCCAAAACAGAAAAAATCATATTCCCAATTGTTGTAACAGTTTTTGTTGCACTCTTGGTTCCCTCAGCAGGCTCTCTTGTTGGATGTCTTATGCTTGGTAACCTCTTAAAGGAATGTGGAGTTTGCGAAAGACTTTCAAAAACAGTTCAGAACGAATTAATGAACATCGTAACAGTTTTCCTCGGTGTTTCCGTTGGTGCAACTGCTACCGCCGACACCTTCCTCTCTGCTCAGACCATTAAAATCATAGTTATGGGCGTTGTGGCATTTGGTGTGGCAACAGCTTGCGGTGTTATCCTTGCTAAATTTATGAACCTTTTCTTAAAGAACAAGATAAATCCTCTCATTGGTTCAGCAGGTGTTAGTGCTGTTCCTATGGCAGCCAGAGTTTCCCAGAAGGTTGGCCAGAGCGAAAACCCCGGCAACTTCCTTCTTATGCACGCCATGGGTCCCAATGTTGCAGGTGTTATCGGATCTGCAATTGCAGCAGGGGCACTTATCGCAATGCTCGGATAATTGAAAGTGAGGTAAATTATGTCGAAACTTTTTATTACAGATACAATATTAAGAGATGCTCATCAGTCTCAGGCAGCAACAAGAATGAAAATGGAAGATATGATTCCCGCATTAGAGCTCTTAGACGATATCGGCTATTGGTCGGTTGAGTGCTGGGGCGGTGCTACCTTTGACTCCTGCATGAGATTCTTAAACGAAGATCCCTGGGAAAGACTTCGCACAATAAAAAAACATATGCCCAAAACAAAGCTTCAGATGCTCTTCAGAGGTCAGAACATTTTAGGTTATAAACACTATGCCGACGATGTTGTTGAAGCTTTCTGCAAAAAATCCATTGAAAATGGTATTGATGTTGTCAGAGTATTTGACGCATTAAACGACCCAAGAAACTTAGAGAGTGCAATCAAATTTGTTAAGCACTATGGCGGTATGTGTGAGGCTGCAATAAGCTACACAACAAGCCCTGTTCACAACGAAGACTATTTTGTTAAGCTTGCCTGCACTTTAGAAAAAATGGGTGCTGATACAATCTGTATCAAGGATATGGCAAATCTTCTTCTTCCCTACGATGCCTACAGCCTCGTTAAAAAGCTCAAGGAAAATGTTAGTGTTCCGATTCATCTTCATACCCACAACACCTCCGGTACAGGTGATATGACAAACCTTATGGCCGCTCAGGCAGGTGTTGATATTGTGGACTGTGCGCTTTCTCCCCTTGCTAATGGCACAAGTAACCCAGCTACAGAAGCTATGGTTGCAACCCTTAAAGGCACCGAAAGAGACACAGGTCTTGATCTTAATAAGCTCTCTAAAGCCGCAGCTCATTTCCGTGGTATTGCTAATGAACTCAAAGCAAGAGGCGATTTAGATCCAAAGGTTTTAAATGTTGATGCCAATACCCTTTTATATCAGGTTCCCGGCGGTATGCTTTCAAACCTTATTTCTCAGCTTAAGCAAAATAACGCTGAAGATAAATATTATGAGGTTTTGGCAGAGGTTCCAAGAGTAAGAGAAGACTTCGGCTTCCCTCCCCTTGTAACTCCCACAAGCCAGATTGTTGGAACACAGGCAGTATTAAATGTTTTATCCGGTGAAAGATATAAAATGATTACCAAGGAATCAAAAGGTCTTTTAAAGGGTGAATATGGTCAGCTTCCTGCTCCTGTTAATGAAGAGGTAAGAAAGAAAGCTATAGGAAACGATGAAATTATAACAGTTCGTCCTGCAGATCTTTTAGAACCCGAGCTTCCTAAATATACTGAGGAAACAAAGGATATAGCAAAATGCGAAGAAGATGTACTGAGCTATGCTCTTTTCCCACAGGTTGCAAAAACTTTCTTTGCAAACCGTGATAAGAAAGCTTCTTCATCTGATGAAATAAGGACAATTTATGTTCAGGATTTATCCTGATAATCAAAGGGAATGTAAAAATTGTCCGGAACGCAAATGGAAAAAAATAATATAATAAAAAGCTGATTTATTCTATAAATCATAAAACATCTGAAGGAATCCGTCAAAAACGGATTCCTTTTTATTATATGTTATATGCCATTTGCTATCGCCAAATCTCTCCCTCGCAGTACTTTAGTACAGCTTCGGGTAACCCTCCGGTTCGATTTGACGATTCCAAACCATTTTTTCTATTTCCTGCATGGATTTATTTTATTCCTTGCTTTTTTCTTCTATTTAATATATAATATTGTGTTAGATAAATTTGTGAAAATTTAGGAAAACAGGTGAATTTATGAACGATTATATAGTCAGAGCTGTAACAGACGACGGTCTCATAAGAGCCTTCGGCTGCTTTACTAAAAACACAGTTCAGAAAGCAAGAGACTACCACAACACATCCCCTGTGGCAACAGCTGCCCTTGGAAGGCTTCTTAGCTGCGCTGCAATGATGGGATATATGCTTAAAGGCGAAAAAGACCTTGTAACCTTGCAGCTAAACGGTGGCGGCCCATTGGGAAGAGTTTTGGCAGTTTCGGGCTGCGACGGAATAGTTAAAGGTTATGTTGATAACCCTATAGTTGATATTCCCCTTAATTCTGTCGGCAAGCTGGATGTTGGCTCTGCTGTGGGAACAGATGGTTTTTTAACTGTTATCCAGGATTTAGGTTTAAAAGAACCCTTCATAGGAAGAATTCCTCTTGTGTCGGGCGAGGTTGGCGATGATATGGTAAAATATTTTGCCATTTCCGAGCAGGTGCCTTCTGTTGTGGCATTGGGTGTTCTGGTTGATAAGGACTACAGCGTTAAAAATTCCGGTGGATTCATTATTCAGCTTATGCCCGGAGCTTCTGACGAAGATATAACAAAGCTTGAAGAGAATTTAAAAAACATCAAAAGCGTTACAGATATGCTTGAAAGCGGAATGAACATCGAAGAAATAATGGGCGTTGCTTTATCCGGCTTTGATTTTCATTTCACAGATAAAAAAGAAACAGATTTTATCTGCAACTGCTCAAAGGAAAGAGTTAGAAAGGTTTTAAAATCTGTTGGTGCAGATGAAATAAAAGCCATTATTGAAGAAGATGGCAAAGCAGAGCTGTGTTGTCATTTTTGCAACGAAAAATATCAATTTGACATAAATGATCTTAATAAAATTTTAGAAGAATTAAATGATGGTAAAAACGAATGAAAAAACTTTGTATTTTTGATTTAGATGGTACTC
>JAFSBJ010000062.1 GCA_017437345.1 Clostridia bacterium
AACATTGGGATCAGGGAAATAGCGATAGTCTCCTGCTGTTTCCTTTGTTCTCATTGCATAACTCTTACCTTTTATATCATCCCAGCGTCTTGTTTCCTGGCGAAGAACTTCGGTGCCATTTTCAACAGCATCAATGTGGCGGGCTGTTTCATATTCGATGGCACGCTTTATGGCTTCTATCGAGTTCATATTTTTCATTTCTGTTCTAACACCATACTCTGTGCTGCCTTCGGGACGGATTGAAAGGTTAACATCACAACGCATTGTGCCATGTGCCATTTCACATTCTGCAACTTTTGCATAACGAAGAAGGTTTTTGAGTCGTTCAAGATATGCTTCAACTTCCTCAGCACTTGAAAGATCAGGCTGACTTACGATTTCGATAAGAGGAACACTTGTGCGGTTGAAATCAACATGTGTTGTATCTTCGCGGATATCGTGAACAAGCTTTCCTGCATCTTCCTCCATATGAATCTGCTTGATGCGAATATTCTTTTTACCCTTTGATGTTTCTATTTCAACAAGACCGTTTACTGCAACAGGAGAAAACCACTGTGTTGTCTGATAAGCAGCCGGAAGGTCGGGGTAATAATAGCTTTTTTTATCAAAGGTTGTTACACGGTTGATGTCGCAATTGAGCATCATTCCGGCTTTCATACCATAGTCTACAACGCGTTTATTAACAACAGGAAGCATACCGGGCATACCGCAGCACGCAGGACAAACATGCTCGTTTGGCTCAGCACCATAGGATTTTGCACTGCATGAGCAGAAAATCTTTGAGTTGGTTGCAAGCTCAACATGAACTTCAAGACCAATGACTGTTTCGTATTTCATGATTATTTATCCTCCTTTTCATACATTTTTGCAATTTCAAAAAGTGTATTTTCGGAAAATGCCTTGCCGACAAGCTGAACTCCACCGCAAACAACAGCAGGGAGACCTGTGATTGAAGCGGGAGCTGTGTAAAAGTTTTCTTCATAGGAAATATATTTATTTTCTTTAACCATTTCTTCTGTGTAGGCAAATGAAGAACAAGCCGGCATAAGAACCGCGTCGTATTCTTCAAAGAGTTTATTGAAGGATTCAACAATAACTCTACGGGTGCGGAGAGCTTTGTCATAGACCTTCATATAGTTTTCTGTTGAAAGAGTTTCTGAGCCAAAGATAATGGCTGTTTTTAAAAGCTCGCCAAAGGCTTCTGTGCGACTATTGGTATAGAGTTCATCAATTCCTGAGAAATTCTGAGCTCTATAGCCATATTTAACACCATCATAACGGGAAACATTGTTGCAAAGCTCTGCACTCATAAGGATATTCCAGGCTTGCTTAGACGCGCAGATTATGCTGTCGTCAATTTCGCAAACCTCAATTCCATTTTTGGACAGCACAGAACAGAATTCATTGAATTTAGCCTCAACATCAGCATTAATGCCTTTTTTCATTGATTTTAAAACAGCAACTTTTCCGGGTTTTGCAGCTTCTAAATCATTTTTAACGCGAAGGCATAAATCTTCAGGAAGGCTTGTGCCATCTTTATCATCATGACCTGCAATTATGCTTAAAATTCCGCGACAATCTGCAACATTTGATGCCATAACGCTTACTGTTTCACCGGAACAAGCAACAGGAACTGTGCCATAGCGGGAAACTGCGCCATAGGTGGGTTTTATACTTACAAGACCGCTCTGGGCAGCGCTTCTTCTTACAGAACCATTTACATCAAGATTAAGCGAAGCAAAAGCTTCACCTGATTTAATAATTTCGGCAGAAGCATTTTTGAGCACACCATTTTCTGATATAGCTCCATTATAGGAGGTCTCCCCTACAAGGTCAATTGAAAACTCGCCAACATCCGCTTTACCATTAATTTCTATCTTAGCATTTTCAAGTCTGGTGATTACCTCAGCATCAAACAGACTCATAAATCCGTCAAGCATTTTTGAGCCGGCAGCGGTGGGCATATCTTTGGTTAAAAACATATCGTCAACAACAACGCCGCGCGGAGATGTGTTTTGTGATTTTGATGTGTATAATTTCATTTTAATTCCTCCCTTGGCATTATTCAACAACTTTTGGAACGCACCAATAGCCTTCGTCGGTTTCGGGCGCGCCTTTTTGAAGTTCTTCTGCTGTATATGGTTTTGAAACCACATCCTCACGAACTACAGTCATAATTGGCATTACATGAACCATTCTTTCGGTGTTTTCTGTGTTTATATTATCAAGGACCTTGCCATCTTCTTCTCTTATAGAGAAAAATTCTATAACATCGTCTTTTTGTGCTTCGGTCAGGCTTAACTGATTTAGCATCTCAAGTCTTCTGAGTGTTTCTCTGTCCATATATATCAAGCTCCTTTATAAAAAATTAATATTAGTCTCTTGCTTTAATGTGAACCTCACGAAGCTGCTGCTCGGTTACACTACCTGGAGCACCCATCATAAGATCCTGGGCATTACCATTTAAGGGGAATGCAATTACATCACGGATTGTTTCTTCTCCGGCAATGAGCATTATCATTCTGTCAACGCCGGGTGCCATACCTGCGTGAGGAGGTGCACCATAGGAGAAGGCTGTGTAGAGAGCGCCAAATTTTGCCTTAAGGTCTTCTTCACCATAGCCTGCAATTTCAAATGCTTTTCTCATAATTTCAGGATTATGGTTACGAACAGCTCCTGATGAAAGCTCAACACCATTACAAACTATATCATACTGATATGCAAAAATATCAAGAGGATCTTTATTGAGAAGTGCATCCATACCGCCCTGGGGCATTGAGAATGGGTTGTGGGTAAAGTCGATTTTACCTGTTTCTGCATTTTTCTCATACATCGGGAAATCTACGATAAAGCAGAATTCAAAGGAATCATCCTTTATAAGACCAAGCTCTCTTCCAATCCAGGTTCTCATTTCACCTGAAAGCTGATTTATAACAGATGCGCTGTCGCTAATGAAAAAGAGAGTTTCCCCTTCTTTAATTCCAACAAGCTCTGTAAGTTCAGCTTTCTGTTCTTCAGTTAAGAATTTTGCGATAGGGCCTTTATATTCTCCGTCTTCAAGGTTGATATATCCTATGCCGAATTTCATACCAATGCTTCTTGAATATGCATCAATTGCTTTTTCAAAGGCCTTCTTGCCGCCTTCACCTTCACCTTCGCCATCTCTTTTAACAAGATAGTTTGCAACAATACCACGAACAAGCTTATTTTTGAAAGGAACGGTTCTGCCATTTATATTTAAGAATTCGTGTTTTGCAAAGAAATCTGTTAAATCCTGAATGATAAGAGGATTACGAAGATCGGGCTTATCAGAACCATATTTAAGCATTGCATCTGCAAAGGTTATGCGACGGAAAGGTGGTTTTGAGATTTTCTTATCGGAAAATTCATTGAAGGTATTGTAGATAACTGTTTCTGCAACTTCGAATACATCTTCCTGAGTTGCAAAAGACATTTCAAAATCAAGCTGATAGAATTCACCGGGTGAACGATCCTGGCGGGCATCTTCATCACGGAAGCAAGGAGCAATCTGGAAATAGCGGTCAAATCCGGAAGCCATGAGAAGCTGTTTGAACTGCTGGGGAGCCTGAGGGAGTGCATAGAACATTCCTTTATGCTTACGGCTTGGAACAAGATAGTCACGGGCGCCTTCAGGGGAAGATGCTGTGAGGATAGGAGTCTGGATTTCCATAAAGCCCATATCTTCCATCTGACGACGGAGATAGCTTAAAATTTTTGAACGAAGCACGATATTATCGTGAATCTTACCATTACGAAGGTCGAGATAACGATATTTTAATCTTACTTCTTCTCTTGTGAGAGTTGATGCATCAATTTCAAAAGGAAGACCAAGCTGACAAGGACCGAGAACTTCTATTTTATCGGCACGAACCTCAATAAGACCTGTGCTGATTTTTGAGTTGATGGTTTCTTCATCTCTTTTGGTTACTGTTCCTTCAACAAGAACAACTGTTTCTTTTGACATACCGGAAATCATACTGTCATCGGAAAATACAATCTGTGTTACACCATAATGATCACGAAGATCAACAAAGAGCACGCCACCATGGTCACGAATTGTAGATATCCATCCTGTGAGGGTGACTTTCTGACCGATATGGTCAGTATTTAGTTCATTACAAGTATGTGTTCTGAGCATAATTTTAAACCTCCAATTTTGATTATATATGAATTTTTAACTACAAACAAAAAAGCCTTTCATCCCATAAATATGGGACGAAAGGCAAAACTTCCGCGATACCACCCAAATTGACTGCAATGCAGCCCTCTCGATTACATCTTAACGCGATGAACGTGCGGTTCTAATAACTATTAAAGCGTTCTTCCGCAGGCTCCGGAGTGTTTTTCTTATATAGCTTACTACCGTATTCACACCATCAACGGTTCTCTCTTAGCAAGGATTATATAATACTCTCTCCCTCATAGCTTTTATCGTGATGAATTATATCACAAATTATTTTTTGTGTCAATAGAAAATCTACCTAAATCACAAAGAAAATTACGGATTATTCTATTAATTATTATGCCTGATAGTTGGTGGTTTATTCTAATAAAGTTATTATTTATTATTTGTAATATAGTCTGTAAGTTTATCCGGGAAATTAACTGTCATTCCATCACAGCCTGCTTCATATGCCTGTTTCATTGAATCTTCGTTATACACTCCCCACGCACGGACATTGAATCCCATATGATGCCATTTTCTGACTATCTCAGCATTACAGAGGTGAGCTTCCGGACAGATTTCATCTATGCCCAAATCAATCATTTTTAAAAGAAGCTCATCGGTTATATTGTTTGTTAAGTAGCCTGCTTTATATTCCGGTGCATATTTTCTGACATCGCAAAGCTCATCAAAATTAAATGATGTGATTGTCACCTTACGATTCATATTATATTTTCTTAAAATATCAACTGTGGGTTTGGCTGTTCCCCTTTGTTTTAGTTCGATAGCAAATGTTATATCACGGAAATGGAAATGCTTAATAAAATCTTCAAGCTTTACAATTTTATCAAAATATTCATTTTTGGTGACATTGAAATTCTGCAATTCTTCAAAGGTATAGTCAGATATTGAGCCTTCCTCTCCCGTCATTCTCAAAAGGGTGTCATCATGAAAAAGAACGGGAATATCGTCTTTTGTGAGCTGGACATCTGTTTCTATGCCATTTGCGCCCATATAGATTCCAAGGTTAAACGCAAGAAGAGTGTTTTCGGGAGTATATTCACTTGCTCCTCTATGGGCAAAATTTACAAATAGTGATTTACTTTCTTCTTCAATTACATCTTCAAGATTCTTTTTAACAGTATCTAAAAACCTTCCCCAGATTTCACAGTCTATGTATGTATTGAGTTCTGTCTTGCCGATAAGCTTTTCTTTGCCGAAGGTGTCATTATTCCAGGGGTGATTACCAAGCATAACATCCACATGCTCTTTTTTCAGACGCTCTATTGACTTAAAGAACATTCCTCTTTGAAGATACGACAAAGTTTTCTTATGACGACCTAAAAGATATGATTTTTTAAGCTAATTTGTGCCTGCGCCACCAAACATACCTGCACGATAGGTTTTACCATTTTCTTCAATGTTAAAAAAGAATGATAAAGTACCAAGTGTGTGACCGGGAGTTTCAATGCAAAGAATTTCTGTGTTGCCAAGACTTATTATGTCCCCTTCTTTAACAAAAACATCGACGCTCTGACCTTCTTTTAAATACATAAGATCAGCCTTATGCATATAGACTTTAGCGCCACTAAGAGCTACAAGTTTTGGCGTTGCCCAGCTATGGTCACCGTGGCCATGGGAATGGATAATAATCTTCAGTTCTTTAATATCAAGACCAAGAATATTCATTGAATCAAGAATCATATCAGCATTTTCTTCATAACCATTATCAATCATAATAAGACCATCACCGGTATCTATTATATGGCTGCAATATTTTAATGAACCTACATAATATATATTACTAATCATTTTAAAGGGTTTAACATCGGAAAGCATATAGTACATCACCTTTCATTTAACATATTACATATTATTCTAAAACAAGTTACATTCTGTGTCAACAAAAATACAGAAAAAAAGGCTCTATAATAAATGTTGGGGTGTCCAACAAATAGAGCTCGGTAAAATTTAAGAAAAAAGTAA
>JAFSBJ010000063.1 GCA_017437345.1 Clostridia bacterium
ATATATACTGAAAAATTCAAAAAGTCAGATTATAAATTTGAAACAAAGGGTACAGTTTTCAAAACACATATAGAAACTGAAACATATTCATATAACGAAGCAAATGCCGGAGCTCAATTTGCCCAAATTTTAAATGATATTGGGATTGACAGACAAACCTACCTTACAGACATAGAGAAAACCGACGAAGGGCTTGTGTGTACAGCAAGTGGGCTTGTCAAACCATATGAAATATTTAATGGAAGAATAAAAGCTGTGTTCACACCAAAAAAAATTAATCTTTCCGGAAGTTGGTATATTACAAAAGAAGGAATTCTGAAAAAAACGAAGAAGAATGAAGATATGGCTGATATTCCATCGGTGATTATAGATACCGCCGGATGGTGTGCCAATTCCGATGGAAGCCCGAAAACCATAACAGATTTTTCATATGGATACTATGTAAGCTCATATGATGAAAATTCGGCAAGTAAAACCTCATCGGCAATACCATGCTACATGATAGAAACCGATGACGGAATTAAATATTATTATGATTCCCTTAATGGGAAACGCATGAAACAGGAGGAATAAATTATGGCAAAACAGAGATTCCCCATGGGAATGGGTGGAATGGGCAATGCTAACAATATGATTAAGCAGGCTCAGAAAATGCAACAGGAAATGCTTAAAGCTCAGGAAGAACTTGAAGCATCAGATTTTGAAGCTACAGCAGGCGGCGGAGCGGTTTGCGTTAAGATGTCGGGTAAGAAAGAGCTTACCGAAATCACAATTGCTCCCGAAGCATGCGACCCTGATGATATTGAAATGCTTCAGGATCTTATCATTACAGCTGTTAATGATGTAATTAAAAAGGTTGACGATGCTAATGCTGCAAAGATGCAAAAATTAACAGGCGGACTTAATATTCCGGGATTATTCTAATCAATATATAATTATAATAAACAAAAAGTGTTGCAACTATAAATTTGCAACACTTTTTGTTTTAATTAAAGAAATCCTTCATCTTATCTTTAAAAGACTTCTGCTGTTTATAATTTGTTTCGCCGCTTTGCTGGGCAAATTTTCTTATGGTTTCCTTTTGTTCATTTGAAAGATTTTTGGGAACTTCAACTGTTATTTTAAGAACCATATCTCCCCTTTGACCGCTTCTTATGTGAGGAATGCCTTTTCCCTTAAGGCGGACAATCGAACCGGGCTGTGTTCCTTCGGGAATGGTATAGGTCATTTTACCTGGTTCATATTTCTTTTCGGAATCAAGAACGGGGATTTCTATTTCAGCTCCAAGGACTGCCTGAACAAAGGTTACGGGAACATCAAGGTGAACATCATAGCCATTACGGGTAAAGACAGGGTGACGCTTAATGGAAACTGTAACTAAAAGATCTCCTGCAGGGCCACCTTTGAAGCCGGAGTTTCCAAGACCACGATAGCTTATTGTTTCACCGGAATTTATACCGGCAGGAATATCCACCTCAATATTTTTGGCGCGTTTTATCTTACCCTTGCCCTTACATTTGGTGCAGGGGTTTTTAATAATTGTACCTTCTCCACCACAATGGTTACACACACGGGTATTAACCATCTGGCCTAAGATGGTGCGCTGAACTTCTCTTATCTGACCTGTGCCATTACAATGGGGGCAGGTTTCTTTATCGGATGGGTTTTTAGCACCAACACCCTTACATTCGTCGCAATCTTCAACAACATATATTTTGAGTGGCTTTTTAACACCGAAGGCTGCCTCTTCAAAAGAAAGCAATATGCTTTCTTCAACATCACTGCCCTTTCGCGGACCATTTCTTCGGCGAGAGCTCTGACCGAATCCACCGCCAAACATGGAGCCAAAGATATCGCCGATATCTCCGAAATCCATTCCGCCAAAACCGCCGCCAAAGCCACCGAAGCCTCCCCCCTGGCCAGCGCCATAGTTGGGGTCAACTCCTGCAAAGCCATACTGGTCGTAGCGCATTTTTTTGTCGGCATCGCTTAGGACCTCATAGGCTTCACCTATCTCTTTGAACTTTGCTTCTGCTTCGGAATCTCCGGGGTTTACATCGGGGTGATACTTTTTGGCAAGCTTTCTGTAGGCACGCTTGATTTCATCATCGCCGGCGCCTTTTTGAAGGCCTAAAACCTCGTAGTAATCTCTTTTATCTGCCATAGTAACTTATCCTTATTTATTGTCGTCATCAACAACGGTATAGTCTCCGTCATAAGTGCCACCGTTTGCACCTGCATCCTGACCACCAAAACCTGCACCTGCATCAGCTCCGGGAGCGCCCTGTGGATTTGCCTGCTGATACATTTTGGTTGAAACCTCATAGAATTTCTGCTGAAGGGCATCGGAAGCTGCTTTGATAGCTTCGGTATCTGTGCCTTCTAATGCTTTTTTGGTGTCGGCAATTTTTGCTTCGATGTCGGATTTATCTGCAGCATCTAATTTGTCGCCAAGGTCTGTGATAGCTTTTTCACACTGATATACCAAAGAATCGGCTGTGTTTCTTGTGTCAATTTCTTCTTTGCGTTTTTTATCTTCTTCGGCAAACTGTTCCGCTTCTTTAACTGCTTTATCGATATCTTCATCACTTAAGTTGGTGCTTGCTGTGATTGTGATGTCCTGAGCGTTGCCTGTTGCCATATCTTTGGCTGTTACCTTAAC
>JAFSBJ010000064.1 GCA_017437345.1 Clostridia bacterium
AAGTTATAGATATAAGTGATTTTAAAAATGAATATGAAATAAGTGAAGTAATAAAATCAATTTCCGGCTCAAAAGAAAATATTTGCAGATTTACCTTCATTGGCGAAAATTCAGTTCCAGATCTTGATTTAAAGCATTTATGCTCTCTTTGCGATATTTTTTATGCTGAATGTATTGACAATACCCGCTGTGTAGTTAATCTTGATTCGTATCTTGGTTATGGCGGCATAATGGGCCTATGTGCTGATGAAACAATTAAGCTTTGCGATTTGTGCAGTAATGATGAAGAAAAAGAAAAATATAAAAAAGCATTCAGACTCCTGGCGGATTTATTCGAAAACAAATGACTTGGCTAGCCATTGGAGTATTATCCAAAACGAGTTTGGATAATACTCCAATGGCTACGGATAGGAGATGATAAAATGAAAATCAAAAAAATTAATATTTCGTCATTTGGTAAGCTATCCGATTTAGAAATTAATCCAGGTCCCGGTCTTAACATAATTTATGCACCAAACGAAAGCGGAAAAACAACCCTTCTCTCATTTTTAAAATATATATTCTATGGTGTAAAGCAGAAAAAACCTTCAGGCGATTTAAGCTTTAAAGAACGATACACCCCCTGGAATGGCCTTGGTATGTCGGGAAGCTGTGAAATAGATACAGGCGATAGGTCATATGTTATTCAAAGATCCGACGGAGAGCAAGGCTCAAAGCTTTCTGTTTTTGATCTTGCAAGCGGTGAAGCAAAAAAAGAAATATCTAATCCCGGTTTGTTTTTTATGAATATAGGAGAGCGTTCCTTTGCAGATTCATGTTTTGTTTCAAATATTCAATCTATATGCAATTCATCATCAGATGGTGAACTCATATCTTTTTTAACCGATTCATATGATGATAAAGCAACATACTCAGCAATCAGAAAAGAGCTTAATGAAAAGCTTCTTCAAATAACATCCGACAAAAGAAAAACCTCTGAAATAAGCCTTTTGAGTTCTCAAATATCTCAGAAAAATGATAGAATGAGCTTGCTCAAAAATGAGATAGAAAAATTAAAAAAGGAAATTTCCGAAGCAGATATATTAAAAAAGAAAAAAGCCGATATTATAGACGAAAACAAAAAACTTGAGCATCGTCTTAATATGCTGGAATGTGATGAGCTTATTGAAGAAAGAGATATGCTAGAGAGCGAAAAAGAAAAACTAAAATTAGCTCTTAGCGAGCTTCAATCCTGTGGCTCTGCTGCAGAATGTGAGCTGACAGACGAAGAAACAACCCTTCTTTCTGATGATTTTTCGGAATATAAATCAAATATATCAGATGCAAAGTTTTCTGTATTTAAAGCAGGTATATACTTATCTTTAATTTCATTATGTTTTGTAATTTCTTTATTGGGTGGCTTGTATTTTAAACCTCTTTTTTTTCTTTTTCCTGTTTTTGGTGTTTTTTCTATCTTGAGCTTTACTAAGTTTATTAAATATAAAAAACTATGCGGCAGACTTATATCACAGTACAACAAAAATCTTGAAAAGCAAAGAAATCTCATGGAAAAATACGGTCTCAAAAATCACGGTCAGTCAGCGGCATTTGTTATGACGCTTAAAACCAAGGAAAACAACGCTATCGCATCCAGACAGCAAAAAACTTATCGTATAAATCAAATAAGGCAAATTGAAAATTCCATTGAAAGGCTTAATACCAAAATTGAAACAATACTTTTATCAGTTCCCGAAAGTGTCGATTTATGTGATGACAATATAAAAATCTTTACAAAACGCGATATAAATGCTATAATAAACGATAATGATAAAAAGATAGACTCTTTGTCTCAGGATATTGCAAGATGTTTTTATCTTGAAACTGAGCTTGGCAAATGTGAATCAGAGCTATCTTATATACAAAATGATCTTGAGCAGTATAATATCAAAAAGAATGAAGTAATGTCGAAAGCGTCGGAAATCGAAACAGCAATTATGATTTTGGATAAAGCTTTTGACAGGGCAAAAACATCTTTTTTCCCGGAATTATCAACCCGCACTGAGGAGATATATTCATTCATAACAGGCACAGACGAATGCAGAATTAATTCCAACGATAAATTTGAATTGTATATCACAGATTCCGGTTATGTAAGGGATGCGCGTTTCCTCAGCAAAGGCACCTTGGATCTTTTGTATTTTTCATTAAGAATTGCCATAATAGATATAATGGGCAAAAACAGCATAAAGCTTCCTCTTTTTCTTGATGATGTTTTTTCAAATTGTGATGACAAAAGAACATCCCGCTTAATGGAAATTATATTAAAACTATCGCAGAATCATCAGATTTTTCTTTGCACATGCAGAGGGCGTGAGGGAGAATATTTTAAAGCTAACAAAGATGTTAATATTATCACTTTACAGAAAGGATGATGCAGTGTGGCAAGCAATGCATATTTTGAACTTGCAAAAGGCGGTGTAACTGTTGAATCAGAAGTAATCGCCAAAATTGCCGGATATGTGGCTGGTATGTCTTATGGTGTTGTGGGAATGGCATATCGTTCAAAATCTGACAGTGTGGCAAGTCTTCTGAAAAAAGATAACTATACCAAAGGAATAAAAGTAAGTATCAGCGAAGATAAAATTTCTGTGGATATCCATATCATAATTGAATATGGTGTAAACATTAATGTTATCGGCAAAAGCATAATAAAAAATGTTAAATATCAGCTTAGTCATATGACAGGACTTGATGTGGAACAGGTTAATGTTTGTGTTGAAGGTTTCAGAGTTCAGGAACAGGAGTGAATTAATTGATCA
>JAFSBJ010000065.1 GCA_017437345.1 Clostridia bacterium
CAGGATTTCAAGGTTTGCCTATATTTTTGCAGGGGCGTATCTTGGCATTGTGGGAATATGCGGCATATTTGCAGTGTGGCTCACTTTAATTCTTTCAACCTCATCCTTCGGAGTGCCTTTTTTTGCTCCGTTTTCTCCCCATAGCTCAAAAATACCATTTATAAAGCATCTGTTTGCAGATTATTCAAAAATTCCAAATCCGCCATATTTAAAGTCGCAAAGAAAAGAGTGATTAAATGAACCCGCTTATCGGAAAAAAAGAAAGTTCTTCATCTGTTTTGTTCTTGGCTCTGCCTGTAATAATTTTCAGCTACCTTTCAAAAAGTCTATTGGGTTTCAATAGTGGTAGCTGGATAAATTTTGGGCTTTGCTTTTCTTTAGCTTTTCTTTTGCTTTTTCTTATCAGAAATTCATTTAAAGATACCGGCGAAAATAAAGTGCTTATAAAAATAACTGAACTTATCTTTTTTCTTTATGTTTCATCTTTAAGTCTTTCAAATTATACTCTGTCTGTTTCATCTCTTGCATCCGTCTGCGGAAACAGCGGTTTAAACGAAGAATATATTTCTTTTTTTATAATAATCATATCCCTTATCTGTGCGCTTTGCGGAATTGAGGGCATAACAAGGTTTTCATTTGTAGCTTTTGGAATTTTTTCTCTCATTTTAATTGTTATGTGTCTTGTAAGCTTTAAAGGATGGGACTATGAAAATATTGCACCTCTTTTAGGAAATAATATCCGCTCAACATTTCTTGACTTAAGAGGTGTAAAGGTTTTTGCACCTGTTATGTGTCTGTGGTTTTTAAAATCAAAATTCCGAAATAGGTCAGAAGCCTTTAAATCTTCAAAGCAGAGTATTATAAGAATATTTTTTCTTGGGTTTCTCACGATATTTGTGTGCATACTTTCCATACCTTATCCCATGGGCAGTCTATATACATTTTCTCTCGAAGGAATTTTTTCAATAGCAAAATCAGGCGCTTTTTTTCATCGCTTTGAAATTATTCTTGTTCTTGCAGTATCCCTTGTCTCTCTTGTTTGCACCTCAATCGGAATCTATCTTTCCTCCTCATCACTCTCAAGGCTCACAAATAGCGGTGATTCAAAGGCATTCTGTATCGTTTATGCATTTTTATTTTTTATTCTGAATATTAATTTCGGTTTGGATAAGCCATATGAAATGACGACGGATGCATTATCTGCTATACTTTATATACTCCTTTTAATAGCATCAATAAAAAACACATTTCATGCAAAGAGGGTGAAAAGTTGAAGAAGCTTTTATTATTGCTTTTTACTGCAGCTTCAATATTTTTTTGTTCCTGCACTCAAATCTACGATATAGAGAATAACAAACTTGTTTCAGCCTGTATTATAAATTTCCAAAATGGAAAAACAAGCTATAATTTCTGCATATCTGCACCGGGCGGAGACTCAAAGGATGCCTCCGATACCCAGAGTAAACTTGCTGTTTATTCCATTGAAGCCGATAGCTTTTCCGATGCAGTAAACAAACTGTCTTCATATGGAAGTCAGAAAACAGATGTATCACATATGTCGTTTATATGCGGAAACAGAGAATATTTTTCTAATTCTTTTGCTGATGATGAAAAACACATCAGAAAGGTAATCTCATCAACTGCTCTCGTTGATAGCTTTGTCTATGACGGTAACAAAGATGAGCTTCTTGGGTGCATCAATAAAGAATATAAATCGAATACAAATGATTTTATAGACGCTCTTTTTCAAAAGAATAAATCTTCGAGTCTGTGTACAATATCAGAGCTTTCTCTTGCAAAACACAATATCAGCTTTACTGCTGCCCTGCCTGTTGTTTCCATAGTCCAAACGGGGGAGCGTGGCCTTCCTTCTGTTTCGGGAACAGCTCTCTATACCTTGTCTGCAGGAGTAATTTCTCTAACGGATAGTGAACATAATATCTACTCAAAATGGAAACAGCAGTATTCAAATGAATCAAGGGGTTATAAGCTGTCAATAAATAAAAACACAATAAAAGCCGGGCTTTTCGATAAGTCTGTAACAAACATTGCAAGGAAATATGCAATGATGGATGTGGATATTCTTAATGTAAAATACTATGCACGAAGGTGTTTCTGGACATATTCATCCTATGAAAAATTTATAAAACAGCTTAATTTATGGGATGCTGAATTTATTTAAGGAGACTAGCTATTGAAACTGTTATCTTTTCTGTTTTTTATGTATTCATCCATAAAAACTGCAAGCCTTGTAAAATACCTTTATAAATCAAAAAAATACTTTGGCTTTTCATCAGGAATTATGCTTCTTGTATTTTCACTTTATAATATCATCATATATTTAAAAAGACTGTAGAAAGCTCATGTCTCTCTACAGTCTTTTTTAGTTATTTCACTTCATTTCTTAATTTTTCCACCAGGTTTCTGAATACCTCAGGCTCCGGTGCGTTAAATTCCATATATTCCCTTGTCACAGGATGAATAAAACCTATGCATCTTGCGTGAAGTGCCTGACCGGGTAGATTATGGCTGTTCTTTTTAAGATAAAGAGGATCTCCCATAACTCCATGACCGATATATTGCATATGCACTCTTATCTGATGTGTTCTTCCTGTTTCCAAAACGCACTTTACAAGAGTTGAATTCTGAAAATATTCCAAAACCTCAAAGTGGGTAACAGCGTGCTTTGAGTTAGTTGGTGTAACTGCCATTTTAAGTCGGTTTAGATGATGTCTGCCAATGGGAGCATCGATAATTCCCCTTTTCGATTTTAAAAGCCCTTCCACAACGCATATATATTCTCTTTTAACAGTTTTGTCCTGAATCTGCCGGCTTAACGATGCGTGAGCTTCGTCTGTTTTTGCCACAAGAAGCAGTCCTGATGTGTCTTTGTCTATTCTATGAACAATTCCCGGACGCATAACTCCGTTTATTCCGCTTAAATTACCCTTGCAGTGATGCATCAGAGCATTAACAAGAGTTCCTGAATAATTTCCCGGTGCCGGATGCACAACCATTCCCTGAGGCTTGTTTACAACAAGGAGACTGCTATCTTCATAAACAATATCAAGGGCAATATCCTCAGGTTCAATATCTGCCTCCTTCGGGTCGTCAATTATAATTTCAATCGTGTCATTTGATTTTAGCTTATAATTGTTTTTAACTTCTTTCCCGTTAACAGTCACTTTGCCATCCGCTATAAGAGACTGCACCATAGCTCTGCTTATTCCATCAATGTTAATATATTTGTCAATTCTTGTTCCGCCATCTTCACAAGTTAAAATAATTTTTTCCATAATATCACCGCCGGATTAATTCTCTTTGGTAAAGAATAAAATGTAGACACACATTAAAACTGCTCCGATAACAATAAAGCAATCCGCCACATTAAAAACAGGGTAGTCAAAAAGATTAACATCAATCATATCAACAACATAACCCCTTAATATCCTGTCGGCAAAGTTGCCAAGAGCTCCGCCTGCAATCAAACATAGTGATAGTTTTCCTAAAAGATTCTGCGGTTTGTTTTTCTTGAAATACCAGAATCCCAAAGCAAAAATTAAAACTGTCATTATTATGAAAACATAGGGCGTACCATCCAAAATGCTCCAGGGGCCGCCTGTATTGTGAACATGGGTGAATTTTAAAAATTCACCTATTATATTTACCGATTCATATTTATCAAGAAATGTAACTGTGGCAAACTTTGTAAGCTGGTCTGTTATGAAAAACAGAGGGATTAAAATATAATATATCATAATATCATCCTACTAAAAAGGGATTGGTAAAATATATTTTACAATCCCTCTTTTTATAATATAGGAAATTGCGCGCAAAGCGTGCGCAATTTTGCTTATTTCAAAAAAGTGTACCTTTTTGCCCCCAAGAATGGGGGCTAGGGGGTTGAAGTGTTCAAAACACTTTTTTATTATTTGTTTTCGTTAATGTATTTAATAGCTTCGTTTATTGCATCCGATGCGCTTAGTTCCTTAACGGATAAGTCTTTTCTTGTAACAAGCTCAACCATTCCGTCTGCAGCGCCTTTACCAACATTGATTCTTAGCGGAATACCAATAAGCTCAGCATCTTTAAATTTAACACCTGCTCGCTCGTTTCGGTCGTCAATCAAAACTTCTATACCGCTTTTTCTGAGTGTTTCATATATTTCTTCAGCAAGCTTTACCTGCTCTTCGTTTTTGGTGTTAACAGGAACAACAATCACATGATATGGTGCAACCGAAACAGGCCAGATTATGCCATTTTCATCGGATGACTGCTCAATGATAGCTGCCATACATCTTGAAACACCAATACCATAGCAGCCCATAATCGGAATCTGCTCTTTACCGTTTTCA
>JAFSBJ010000006.1 GCA_017437345.1 Clostridia bacterium
GCAATTTCTATGCCTTTTTTTTTCTATTTCGCAAAGAAGCTCTTTTGTAAAATGCAAGCCTGCTGTGGGAGCTGCGGCTGAGCCTTCGTGCTTTGAATAAACCGTCTGGTAGCGGTCTTTATCCTGAAGCTTTTGTGTGATATACGGAGGAAGGGGCATTTCGTCAAGCTCATCAAGAACATTTTCAAAAAGTCCGTCATATTCAAAGCGGACAATGCGGTTACCGCCGTTTACAGTTTCTATTACCTCTGCCTTAAGCTTTCCTCCGCCAAAAACAAAGCGCGCTCCGGGCTTGGCTTTTTTGCCGGGCTTTAAGATTACCTCCCATTCCCTTTCGGATTTGCGGTTTAAAAGAAGAAATTCAATCTTGCCGCCTGTGTGTTCCTTTTCGCCATATAATCTGGCAGGGATAACCCTTGTGTTGTTTAAAACAAGGCAGTCACCGGGGTTTAAATAGTCTACAACTGCTTTGAATGTTGTGTGGGTGATGTCACCTGTTATTTTATCCATCACAAGAAATCTTGACGACGACCTGTCGGCAAGAGGAGTCTGGGCTATTAGGTTTTGTGGTAGGTCATAGTAAAAGTCGCTTGTTTTCAATTTGTGTCTCCTTAGTAAAATTTATGTTTGTCTCAGGAAAGGCATTTATGCCTTTTGACCCGGAACTGTTTTTTGGGGATTAGGAAAAAATGATTCGGAATGAGCAAATCGAACTCAAGGCAAGAATTTTTCTTGCTTTGAGCGATAGCCCGAAGCTGTACAAAAGTACAGCGAGTGGTGAGATTTGCTTATAGCAAAAAGGCATATTATCGAAGAAAAATATCTTTAAAAAGATATTTTTCAACCCTTAAATGTAAAATCGAATATTTAGAAGTAAGATTAGTTTTTATGTTAGCTTTATTTCCGCCTTTTTGCGTTCCGGACTTTTTTTACAATCCCCACACTATTCCAGGGTTGTGCCGGGGTAGTAGAATTCCAGAATATCGGTATATAATAAGCCTTTATCGCCCATTGCCTTTGCACCCCACTGGCTCATTCCGAGGCCATGGCCCCAGCCTGTGCCATCTAAAAGATAGGTTCCGTCGGCAACAGCTGCATTACGGATTGAATAGCTTTTTATTCCGGAAATGGTCTGAACAGATATCTGATTGGGTGCAGCTTTTATGCCGGATGCTCCTATACAGTTATATGACGACAAAAGGTGAGAATTTTCGGTGCCTTTTGCATATAGACTTACTGTGTTGGTTTTGGAATCGGTTATGGAATATTTCTGACTCCTTAAACCAAAAAAGGAACGGGTTTTATCATTTTTGAGTTCGTAGGTTCCTTTGGTTCCATAAATGGTAACTTCATAGGTTCTGCCAAATTCATCGGCACCTGTTACCTCCATATCATAAACATCACCGATGTCTATTTCTTTTTCATTAAGCTTATTTTTGATTTCTTCATTGGTGAGCTTTACCTGCCATGGGCTATTGGATATTTCGGAAGGGTTTTCGTGGGTATCAAGTCTGCCTGTGAGGTATGGAACATCATTGCCCCAAACATTTTTTGAATATGCTGTGGAGCCACCGTTTGAGGATGAATAAAGGGTGCTGGCAACGGTGCCATTGTAGGTTAAAATCTGATCCTTTGTGTCATGGGCTGCCTTAATGGTTTTTTCGCTTTCACCTGAGATACCTGTGTAGACCTGGCAATCCTGAGTGGCGCAGAGATTAAATCCAAGGGATGAGTGTTTATTAAAGGTTGAAAGAGTATAGGACCTTGCACAAACCGCCTGAGCCTTAAGTGCTTCTATATTCCATGAAGGACTCATTTCCCTTCCAACAACAGAGGCTATGTAGTCATTGATATTTACAAAGCTGATTACCGTGAACGCATTATCGGCTGTGGCTATAAGCTCTATACCGCCGCGATAAGAAGAACCGTCGATATTTATAACTCCGTTATTTGGAAGAAAGGCAATATTTCCATTTGCAATGTCAAAGGCAGCACCGTTTATTAAAAGTGAGGTTGCTGTGGAAAAGCTTATGTTAAGGCTTGTTTCACCAAGAGCATAAAGAGGAACAAAGCTTTGGTCCTGCATATATCCAACCTCAAAGCCCCCTTCTGATGAAAGATTAAGGCTTGTTTTTGCTGTGGAGGAATAATAAAGGCCTATTTTAACTGTCTCATATTTTGGGTCAAGGGCATGGGCAGGAGATATATTAAATAGTGTGAGCATGAAGATGAATACCAAGCTAAACGAGAGTATTTTTTTCATAAAATCACTTCTTTTCTTTTGCAGATTTATTATACAATAATTTATCTATTATATAATAGCAGATGAATATTCACATTACAAGCTATGATATGCTCTTGTAAATAGATTTTAATATTAATAAGAAATAAAACAAGCTTTGATAGCATAATAAAATATGTTGAAATTAAACATTGACATATTTAATAAGTAGTGATATATTAGGTGTAGTAAATAAACTAAGTAGAGGCGCGCTTAAGATTAGTAATGCCACGGAGGGATGCAGGTCCCGAAGATATGGCATAAAAGGCGAAAGCGCCGAAGGATGCTTTTTCTGCAGAAGGCTTTCCTGGATGCAGGGCTAATAGCTTTGCAACTGTCACCTTAGCCATTGGCTACCGGTGGAGTGCTATTTGGTAATAATGCTCATATAATATTATAAGAGCACTATATCTGCACACATCCGGTTAAATTCTAACCGGTTTTTTTTACTGTATAGGAATTTGCGTTCCTATACAGTAAAAAAATTGATTATATTGCCGTGCAAAATTTTTTGAAAAGCTATGCTTTTCAAAAATGCACATGGCTTAAGAAAAGCGATATTGCTCCGCACTTCCGCCGCAGGCGGTGCGGCGAAGCCGCTTTTCTTGTGTATTTAATTTAGGAGGTATATAAAATGAAAAAGTATAATGTTGCTGTTGTTGGTGCCACAGGTATGGTTGGAAGAACCTTCCTTAAGGTATTGGAAGAAATCAAGCTTCCTGTTGAAAACTATTATCTCTTTGCATCTGCAAGATCAGCAGGCTCAAAAATCACATTTATGGGCAAGGAATACACCATCGAAGAATTAAACGAAAATTCATTCGACAGAGATATTGACATTGCTCTCTTCTCAGCAGGTGGTTCAACAAGTGAAAAATTTGCTCCTATAGCTGCATCAAAGGGTGTTGTTGTTATTGACAACTCAAGCGCATGGAGAATGGATAAGGAAGTTCCCCTTGTTGTTCCCGAGGTAAACCCCGATGACATCAGATGGAATAAAGGTATTATTGCTAACCCCAACTGCTCAACAATCCAGGCTATGGTAGCATTAAAACCCCTTCACGACAAATATAAAATTAAAAGAGTTGTTTATTCTACATACCAGGCTGTTTCAGGTGCAGGTCTTGCAGGTTATCAGGATCTTGAAAATGGTCTTAAAGGCGAAGCTCCCAAAAAGTTCCCCCACCCCATTGCAGGAAACTGCCTGCCTCACATTGATTCATTCCTTCCCAATGGCTACACAAAAGAAGAAATGAAAATGGTTAACGAAACAAGAAAAATTCTTGGCGATGACAATATAAAAATCACAGCTACAACTGTTCGTGTGCCTGTGTTTAACAGTCACAGCGAATCTATAAACATTGAATTCTACAATGATTTTGACCTTGATGAATTAAAAGCTACTCTTGCAGCTGCTCCCGGAATTATCATTAAAGATGACCCCGAAAACAATGTTTACCCCTTAGCTCTTGATGCTGCAGGCACAAACGAAACCTATGTTGGAAGAATCAGACGCGACGAAAGTGTTGATTCAGGTGTTAATCTTTGGGTTGTTGCCGACAATATCAGAAAGGGTGCTGCAACAAACGCTGTTCAGATTGCTCAGAAGCTTATTGAAATCTGGGAAGAAAACAACTAATTCACGGAGGAATATCCAATGAAAAAAACAGTTTTTAAAGGCTCGGGTGTGGCAATTATCACCCCCTTTACCGAAACCGGTGTAAACTTTGATGAGCTTGGCAGAATGATTGACTATCATATTGAAAATGGCACAGATGCTATTATCATCTGCGGCACAACAGGCGAAGCCTCCACTATGCCCGATGAAGAACACTGCATGACTATTAAATATGCTGTGGACAGAGTGGCAGGAAGAATCCCCGTTATTGCAGGAACAGGTTCAAATGATACACCTCATGCAATTAAGCTTTCAAAATTTGCTGAAAATGCAGGAGCTGATGCTATCCTCTCTGTTACTCCCTACTACAACAAAGCAACTCAGGAAGGCTTAATCAAACATTTTACTGCAATTGCAAATTCTATCAGTATCCCTGTTATTTTATATAATGTTCCTTCAAGAACCGGCTGCAATATTCTCCCCGAAACAGCTAAAAAGCTTTCAAAGGTTAAAAATATTGTTGGTATCAAAGAAGCAAGCGGAAATTTAAGCCAGGTTGCAAAGCTTGCATCAATTTGCGATGAAGATTTTGCAATTTACTCAGGAAATGACGACCAGGTTCTTCCCATACTTTCTCTTGGTGGTATCGGAGTTATTTCTGTTGTGGCAAATATTGCACCACAGCAAACCCACGATATGGTTTGTAAATTCTTGGAAGGCAACATTCAGGAAGCCAAAAAGCTCCAGCTTGATATGATAGAATTATGCGACGCTCTTTTCTGCGAAGTTAATCCTATTCCTGTTAAGGCTGCATTAAAGCTTTTAGGCTGGAACACAGGAAGCCTTCGTCTTCCTCTCACAGAGATTTCCGAAAAAGGTATGGCACAGCTTAAAGAAGCTATGACAAACTATGGTCTTTTAAAATAATTGGAGAAAAACCTATGATAAAAATTGCACTTTTTGGTTGTAACGGAAAGATGGGTCAGGTTATATCAAATCTTCTCTCTAATGATGAAGATGCAAAAATAAGCTTTGGCTTTGATATAAACACCGAAAGGAAAAACTGCTATCCCGTTTATGACAAAATTGAAAATATCAAAGAAGATGCAGATGTTGTTATCGACTTTTCACACCCTGCCCTTCTTGATTCTCTTATTAAATACTGCAAAAAAACAAAGACAGGAGCTGTTATTGCAACAACAGGTCTTTCAAAGGAGCAGATTGACGAAATTGATGAGCTTTCAAAGGAAGTTGCTATTTTCCGTTCTGCCAATATGTCTTTGGGGATAAACCTTCTTATAAGCCTTGTTAAAAAGGCAAGTGCAATCCTTGCCGACAAATTCGATATTGAAATTATTGAAAAGCACCACAATCAGAAGATTGATGCTCCAAGCGGAACCGCTCTTATGATTGCAGATGCTATTTCCGATAGTCTGGATAATGACACAGAGTATGTGTATGACAGACACAGCGTCAGAAAGAAAAGAGCCAAAAACGAGATTGGTCTTCACGCTGTAAGAGGCGGAACAATTGTTGGCGAGCATGATGTTATTTTTGCAGGAAACGATGAAATAATTGAAATAAACCACAAAGCAATGAGCAAAGAGATTTTTGCTGTGGGTTCAATTAAGGCTGCTAAATATATTGCAGGTAAAAAATGCGGTATGTTTTCTATGGCGGAATTAATTGAAGAATAATTTTTATTAAAACACAAAAGAGGTATAAAAATTCAATGTGAATTTTTATATCTCTTTTTTTGAAACTAAAATAAATTATTGTTTGACGAAGAGTTTTGGATAATGACTTTGTAGGGGTCGGCCTCCCGGACGACCCGCATAAGATTGCTGAAATTAAGCGGGATGTCGAGGACGCCATCCCCTACAAGCTGATATTAGAACCTAAACGCTAAA
>JAFSBJ010000066.1 GCA_017437345.1 Clostridia bacterium
ACTATTCGTTTAAAAAAGCCTTATTTTATGCGGGTTTCAAAGGATATCTAATCGTATTTTATCGTATTTATTTTTAATTAAAAATATCTCTTTAAAAGTCCCTCTAATGCTTTTCCGTGTCGAGCTTCGTCACGAGCCATTTCATGAACTGTGTCGTGAATTGCGTCAAGACCGTTTTTCTTTGCGCAGGATGCAAGGTCAAATTTACCCTGGGTTGCACCATATTCACAATCTACTCTCCATCTGAGGTTATCTTTTGTTGTAGCTTTCATATTAGGTTCTAAATCTTCACCAAGAAGCTCTGCAAATTTTGCAGCGTGTTCTGCTTCTTCATAGGCTGCTTTTTCCCAATAAAGGCCAACTTCGGGATAACCTTCGCGGTGAGCAATACGAGCCATACACAGATACATTCCAACCTCTGCACATTCACCATTAAAATTAGCCATAAGCTGTTCAAAAATATATTTTTTATCTTCCTCGCTTATATCGGGATTGTTTTTAACTGTTTTTCCATAAACGCCATATTCGTGTTCTGCTGCAAGAGCTGCGCCTTCAACCATTTCTTTAAATTTGTCGGCAGGAACCTTACATACAGGACATTTTTCGGGAGCAGAATCTCCTTCGTGAACATAACCACATACTGAACATACAAATTTTTTCATAACTACTTCTCCTTTTTGTTTATATAAATTTTTAAATTAAACATTTCTTGCAGCATCCGCTGTAGAATACTTCCTTATGCTGTATCTTAAAACCGTCGAGACCACATTCCGAGGAGCTATCCAGTTCAAAATCAAAAACCTTTTTACAGTTTTCGCAATAAAAGTGACCGTGAAAAGCGATGTCGGCATCGTAGCGAATCTGAACGCCATCAATGGGAAGAATCTTTAAAAGTCCTTTTTCAGAAAACAGCTTGACTGAATTATAAACCGTTGTTCTTGAAAGAGTTGGTGCTTCGGGCAGAATACTATGATATATTTCATCAACTGTTGGATGAGATTTATTGTCTTTTAAAAAGTCATATATCATAATCCTTATGACAGATGGTCTGATATTATGCTTTGTCAAAAGATTAGCAGTGCTCATCGGGCCACCTCATTTCTTATAAATTGTAATGATTACAACTCTGTAATGATTACAATATTAATATAGCATATCTTTTTCTCCTTGTCAACACTTTTTTTGCAAAAAATATAATTTGAAAAATTTACTTATATATGCTAAAATAGCACAGAAAGAAATGAGGGTTTTTAATGAAGAATATTTATCCACCATACTCTAAAAAATTCAGATGCATAGCCGGCAATTGCCCGGATACCTGCTGTGCAGGATGGGAAATTGTTGTTGATGAAAAATTTCAGGAAATATATAAGAAAAGCTCATCTCAGGCGGCAAAGGATGCTGTGAAGAGTATGTATACCGATAAAGACGGTGATGTTTGCCTCAGGCTTAAAGACGGCAGATGCCCTATGCTAAATGATGACAATCTTTGCAGATTATATATTGACATAGGCGAGCATGCTCTTTGCGATGTTTGCAGAATATATCCCCGATTCAACAAAGAAGCTGACGCTATGGTTTTTTCGGGAATATCCCTCTCCTGCCCTGAAGCTGCAAGGCTTATTCTTGAAGATAAAAGCTATGGCGAATTGAATTCAGACAATATAGCAGATGAAGGATATACAAAGGACATATATGATATTTACTTGTGCTTAAGAAAGCGGATAATAAGCGGAAGCCTTTTTGACCTCAGTCTAGTTTCCGATGAAATAGGCGAGGCAGTTTTCTTTGGAGATATTAAAAAAGCCTGCTATGTTGCAGAAAATCCTTGTGACCCTCTGTTTTTACCCGAAACAAAAGATGTTTTTAATATTACAAAGGAGCTTTGCGGATTTGAAATTTTAACAGATGAATGGAAAAAGCTTTTATCACATCTTTCCATTCATCTTGAAAAGGCGGCAAAAGACAAAACTTATCTTAAAAAAAGAAATGAAGCACTAAAAAAATGTGCTTCGTTTAATGAGACTAAAAACATAGCAATATATTTTCTTTATAAATATATGCCGGAGGCTATTTATGAAGGGGATACTGACATAATGATTAAAATGGCATATTTGTCACTTTGCATTATCTGCGAAATATATGCCATGGAAATCATAGAAATAAAGAATCTTACATTTGAAAGAAAGCTCAGGATAGCACAGCTTTTTTCAAAAGAGATTGAACATAATGAAGACAACTTAGAAAAAATATTTTAAAAATAATGAGGTGCAAAAAATTCACTTGAATTTTTTGCACCTCGTTTTGTTATAGAATTTTTTAAATCCTAGCGGATATGATTTGCCATAATTTCTGTTGATAAGCCATTGGTAAAGCGGATAAACACATAAACATCTCCATTATCATTATCAAGATCGCCTGTGTCGCCAATAGACCATTTATCAGCTCTTACCCATGATGAAAATAGATTTACATCAGTATTATTTAAAACTATAGCTTCTTTTTCTGAAATTCCATCATCAAGAGTTAAAATCATAGCCTTTCCCGATGATTTTACAGATGTTATCTTTCCATAAGCGGCTGTGTAGTCACCGTCACCGGAATATGGGCTGTCAAAAGATGGAACCACATCACCAAAGCTTGCAAGAACATGAAGATAACCAATATAGCCATGAAAGGCGGTGCTCATAAGCAAAACATCACCGGGGCGGATATCATCAACTGAATTTCTGATTCCCTGAACCTCGGTATCACCGGGGATAACAGATGAATATTCTTCATCGGAATTTGCCAGACGGTAGGTGAGCCTATAGGCTTCTTCGCCTTTTATTTCAAGACTTGTTTTTGTGACACTCTCTATAAGGAGATAATCTCTTCCGGGATAAAGAGTGTAGATATGTTCATTAGATACAGACGGAGTTTCCTCTGACGGAGTATCGGGAAGAACCACGGGAGGTTGATCCGGTGCTTCGCCTTGCGCATTATGTTTTAAGGCTCTATAGATAATCACAGCAGCTTCCGCTCTTGTAACAGAGTTTTCGGGGCGTATTGTTAGGTCTTCATAGCCGACAACTATCCCATTTTCCGCAGCGGCTAAAACTGCCGGTCTCATTTCCTCCTTGACCAAATTAAAATCAGTAAATCTATCACCTGATTTTTCATCTTCAACCACAAGCTTCAAAGCACAAGACACAGCATAAGCAATATCGGCTCTTGTGGCATCAGTATCGGGAGAAAAGCCTTCTTCGGAGCAATACATATATCCTCCTGCAGAATCTATATATTTTTCTGCCCAATGACCTTCTATATCGTTAAAAGCTTTTGCTTCTTTTTCGCTATCAAAGCTAAGACAGAGCATTTTTGCAAATTCGGCTCTTGTGACATTTCCATCAGGGCGAAAGCTTCCGTCGGGATAACCATTTATTATTCCCTTATCTGAAAGTAAATCAATTGCCTCCCCTGCCCAGGAAGATGTTTCTTCATCTATATCATCAAACAATGCAAAAGCAGATAAAGACATAAAAATCATAGCTATGGTAAGTATTAAAGAAATTATCTTTTTCAATTTTATCACCTCATAAATATAATAGCATACAAGACATCTTTTTTCAACGAATATTTTTTTCCTGCCTTCATATAATGTATAGTTCAATAGCTAACTAAGTTTTAACGGACGGTGATTATTTGAAAGAGAATTTTGTTGACACAACCAAAGAGCTAACATGGGAAAAGACAAAAAATGCAATTTATTGTCTTAAAGAGCACTACCCTTTTATAAAAATTGATACCATAGGAAAAAGTCATATGGAAAAAGATATTTTCTCTGTGCAGCTTGGCTGCGGGGAGAAAAAGATTCTCATTAATGCCGCTCACCACGCAAACGAATGGATAACCAGCCTGCTTCTTCTTAAATTTATTGAAAACTACTGCCATGCATTTAAAAATGACAGATTCATCTATGGAGAAAACATCAGAAGGCTATGGAATGATAAAACCCTGTGCTTTGTGCCTATGGTAAATCCCGACGGGGTGGACCTTGTTAATAATGGAATAGACAAAGATTCTGAATTCTACATAAAGGCTCTCGGAATAAGCCGTGATTATCCGGACATTGATTTTCCAAAAGGCTGGAAAGCAAATATTGAAGGCTGTGACCTTAATCTTAACTATCCTGCCGGATGGGCTAATGCAAAAAAGATAAAATATGATATGGGATATTCAAAAAGAGCACCGAAGAATTATGTTGGCGATGCACCTTTAAGCGAACCGGAAAGCAGGGCGATGTATAATTACTCGGTGTTTAATTCATTTTGCCTTACTCTCTCCTACCACACTCAGGGAAGGGTTATATACTGGAAATATCAGGACTTTCTCCCCGAAGAATCGGAGCGGATAGGCTTAGAGCTTAGCCGGGCAAGCGGATATAAGCTGGATATTACCCCTGTGGAATCAGGGTTTGCAGGATATAAGGACTGGTTTATTTCCCAATATAATCTTCCGGGATATACTGTGGAAGCCGGTGAGGGCGAGAATCCACTTGATATGTCGCAATTTGATGAGATTTACTTCGACAACGAAAAGCTCATTATAACTGCGGCAAGGCTGTAGTATAGCACGCAAGCTGACAAAAAATTTCAAGCAATTTGAGAAAATTTAAAAATAAGCAAAAAAATCCTCAAAAACAGTTTTTAAATCGATTTTAAATTCTGTTTAAGAGGATTTTTAAATTTAATTAATCATTATTTGATGTCATGTTTGCTGCTTTATAACCAAGCCAGTACAGGTCAATATCTTCTTCAAAAAGTTTCATCCAAAGAGGCATGTCTGTAATGATACCTCTGTGATTTAATTCCCATACAATATCATTAACGCTTTCTAAAGGTTTAGCTCTTAAAAAGGTATTTTGGGTCATATTGCACACTTTTCGTGCAAGCCAATATGAATTTGTATCTGCAGAACATTTGATGCTCCAAAGGGAAGAATTTGTCATTATTCCCCTGACATTTAATTCCTTAACAATCTCTGCAACTTCTGTAGTTTCACCTTTTATTATTTTTTCAAAAAGAAAGTTTCTTCCGGGGCAGGCTGTTGCATTAAAGTCCTTATGCTTTTTAAATATAATATCAGGATAAATACCTTTCACATATTTTATTAACCATTGGCCGGCTTTAATCTGAGCTACAGTCATCTTGTCAACCTCAAAATTACCTTCAAAGCAAATTCCAAGACACCGCGAATTATTATCTTCTACATGAGCTCCAATCATATCTATAGGTCTGCCACGATATATGGAACCGTCAATTCCTACATAAAAGTGATAGCCAATTCCGGCCCATCCATTTGAATTGATATGTATTCGGTGTATATCATCTGGAGAACACTTTTTAGAAGCACTGTGATGCAACACTCCATAAATTGTTTTAGGTCTTTTAGAAAG
>JAFSBJ010000007.1 GCA_017437345.1 Clostridia bacterium
AATTAAAGAAACAAGTCAGTATATGATGTCCTTTGTGATAATTACAAAGGAAAATAATGCCATTGTAATAGATGGCGGCAGAAGCGAAGATATGCCATCTTTAAAAGAGTGTGTTGATGGCAGACATATTTCTGCCTGGATTTTCACTCATCCCCATATAGACCACATCGGTGGATTTGTCAGTGAAATGGAGAATAATTGCGGGAGAGATTTTGATATTGAGAAAATCTACTATAATTTTCTTCCATATGAGCTGATTGAAAACAAAAATGTTCCCAATTATAAATATCATTGTGAAGAACTAAACGAAATGCTTCCTTCATTTAACAGAGTTCTGCCATTATTTAAAGATAAAACCAAGATAGTAAATCAGGGAGATACCATATATATTGACGAATGTAGGATAGATTTTATCTTTTCCTGGCACGAAGGCCTTTATTCAAATATCGTCAACGATAGCTCTCTTGTTTTTAAAATAACAACACCCAATAAATCAGTACTCTTTTTAGGTGATCTTGGTCCTGAAGGCGGTGACATTCTTTTCAGGGAATCGCGCCATCTTTTAAAATCAGACATAGTCCAGATGGCACACCATGGCCATATGAATGTTGGTTTTGATGTTTATGCCGAAATAATGCCTGATGTCTGCCTTTGGTGCTGCCCGGAATCTTTATATAATGAAGAGGAACTTCCCTGGTATCTTAGCGATACCAAAACTCAAACAAAAAATGGCAGACTTCGTTTGTATGGAACAGCACTAACAAGAAAATGGATGAATATTCTGGGTGTTAAAAAACATTATGTGTCAAAAGACGGAACCCATAAAATAGAACTGTGATATATATAAAATCTCCAATAAAGCAGACATATTCGTGGTTGAAGTGAATCATGATAACAAATCAAATTATACTGCATAAATAAGTGTTTATGCATAAAATAACTGTATTTATGCAAAAATCCACAAAAATCCTTGCTTTTAAACACCTAATTTTATAAGTCAGTTCGTTGACTTGAGTACCCTTAAGTGCTATAATATTTAGTTAAATAAAGTGTTATTACGAAGTTTGATTTTTATTTGTGAAAGGTGGTAAAGCATATGATTCTTCCGGTTAAAACAGGGCAATCAACCTATGATATTGTCATCGAACCCGGCTGCTTAAAAAGAGCAGGGGAGCTTCTTAATTTAAAACGCAAGGTCTTGATTGTAACCGATGACGGAGTTCCTGTGTCATATGCCAAGACACTTGCATCATTTTGTGATATGCCATTTATAAAATGTGTCTGCCAGGGAGAAGGCAGCAAAAGCTTTAAGGTTTTTGAAGAGCTCGAGACCCTTCTTATGGAAAATAACTTTTCACGAACAGACTGTGTTGTTGCAGTTGGCGGCGGAGTTGTTGGCGACCTGTCCGGCTTTACAGCAGCCTGCTATATGCGCGGAATAGATTTTTATAATATCCCCACCACAGTTCTCTCTCAGGTGGATTCTTCAATTGGCGGGAAAACAGCCATAAATCTTGGTAACATAAAAAACATAGTTGGAGCATTTTATCCGCCAAAAAAGGTTCTCATAGATGTTGAGCTTTTGAAAACTCTTCCTCCAAGGCAAATATCAAATGGTCTTTCGGAAGCTGTTAAAATGTCGCTTACAAGCGATGCATCTCTTTTTGAAATCTTTGAAAACGAAGATATTGAAGCTTCACTCCAGACTATCATAGAAAAATCACTCAGAATAAAAAAATATGTTGTTGAAGAAGACGAAAAGGAAATGGGCCTTAGAAAAATCCTTAATTTCGGTCATACAATAGGTCATGGAATAGAAAGCTTTGAAAATTTAAGTGAGCTTTATCATGGCGAATGTGTGGCTCTTGGTATGCTTCCAATGTGTTCTGATGAGGTGAGGGAGCGTCTTATTCCCGTTTTAAAAAAGCTTAATCTCCCAACAGAGTGTAGTCTTGATATGCAAAAGGTATATGAA
>JAFSBJ010000067.1 GCA_017437345.1 Clostridia bacterium
CAGTCAGCCCAAAATCGGTTGGATCAGCGCTTATAACCGATACCGCCATAAATCCTGTTAAGATTCTGATTCTTTTTATCTCAATGACAATTATGTCGATTTTTCTTGATGAGCTGGGATTTTTCAGTTATCTTGCAAACTGGTCACTTAAACATGCAGGAACAAGTCAAACCAGACTTTTTATATTGCTGTATGTCACTGTGTCGGTTCTCACGGTGTTTACCTCTAATGATATAATTATTCTCTCATTCACACCTTTTGTATGCTACTTTGCCAAAAACGCTCATATTGACCCTACACCTTATCTTGCCGGAGAGTTTATTGCAGCCAATACATGGAGTATGGCACTCATAATAGGTAATCCAACCAATATCTACCTTGTTACTGCAGCAGGCGGAGATTTTGTTTCCTATGTTAAGGTAATGCTTGTTCCCACACTTGTGGCAGGTATTGTGTCAGGTGTATGTTTGTTTGCAATGTTTTTCAAAAAGTTTTCTGTTTCAATTACAGCTTCTCCCGATGATGTTAAGATAGCTGATAAAACATCTCTTTGGATAGGTGTTGTTCATCTTGTAGCTTGCACGCTGGCTCTTGCTTTCTCGTCATACATAGGCATTGAAATGTGGCTGATTTCCTTTGTTTCCGTACTTAGCCTTTTATTCTGTAATGTTTTAGCTGCGCTTATAAGAAAAAAGAATACCGGGTTTCTGCCATCTTGCCTGAAAAGGGCTCCGTGGGAACTTATTCCTTTTGTTATTTCAATGTTTGTTATTGTTGAAGGTTTGGGTGTGACCGGAGTAACAGACAAAATTTTTGAGATTTTGGGTGATTCTTATTCCACATGGAAATATGGTGTATCTTCATTTATTGCATCCAATTTTATAAACAATATCCCTATGAGCGTTTTATATTCGTCAATTCTTGCAAATTCTCCGTCAAATCTTTCTGCAGTATATGCCACAGTAGTCGGGTCAAATCTTGGCGCGTGTCTCACCCCTATCGGAGCATTGGCAGGCATTATGTGGGTATCTATTCTCAAAGAACACGGATTAAAATTCGGTTATATAGATTTTCTTAAAGTTGGTGGGGCGATAGCCATTCCGTCACTTGTTTCTGCTCTGGGTATTCTTGGATTAATATTATGAAATTAATTGTGCAACAATAAAATAAAATAATAATCCACATAAATAAAATTTATGTGGATTATTTAATGTTAAGATTATATTTTATCTTTTTATTTAGAGAAAGTTATTTAAGATTGCCTGCGGTTGTTTAAAAAATCTCCGATATCTTTTATTGAATTTCTCAGGATATCTTCCTCAGGTAGCATAACAATTCTGAAATGCTTCTTGTCAACGCAGTTGAATCCGCTTCCGGGGATAATCAGTATATTCTTTTCATCAAGAAGCTTTCTTGCAAATTCCCTGTCATCTTCAAATCCGAATTTTTTAATGTCAAGCTTTGGAAATAGATAAAACGCTGCAGTATTTTTAACATAGCTGATTCCATCTATCTTATCCAGTTCTTCCATAACAGCATTTCTCTGCTTTAAAAGCCTTCCGTCTTGGTTTATCATATTTTCTGTGTATGCGCAGTCCTTTAAAGCATCGGGAATAACAAGCTGCATCAGAGCATTTGAACATAGTCTCACAGAAGCAATTTTAACAAGACCTTCGCATAATATTTTCTTTCTTTTTTCGTTTCCGCTGACACACATCCACCCACATCTCAGACCGCATATGCAGTGTGATTTTGAAAGTCCGTTCATTGTTACAATCGTAACATCATCACAAAGGGAAGCTGTGGGAATATGCTGCTTACCATCCAGAACAAGCCTGTCGTAGATTTCATCTGAAATAATAACAAGGTTATTCTTTCTTGCTATATCAATAATCGCAAGGAGAGTTTCCTTGCTATAGAGTGCACCTGTGGGATTATTGGGATTAATAAGAACAATCGCTTTTGTGTTTGATGTTATACCTCTTTTAATACTTTCAATATCGGGCTCCCATTTAGCTGACTCATCGCATTTGTAGAATCTGGCCTTTCCGCCAACGAGAAATGTAAAGTTTGTCCAGAGCGAATAACATGGAGTAGGAACCAATACCTCATCATCTTTCCCGATAAGAGCAGATATAATCATATATGCCACTTCACTAACACCATTGCCTATGAAAATATCATTTTCGCTTATATTCTTTATTCCCCTTGAGAGATGGTATTCTTTAATTGCCACCCAGGCTGCTTCCATTCCTCTTATGTCGCAATATCCCAAAGCTTTGTCAACATCGGTTATAATTCTGTTTTTGATGCTTTCAGGCATTTTAAAGCCAAATGCTGCCGGATTGCCTGTATTTAATTTAAGCACCTTTCTGCCTGCTTTTTCAAGCTCAAGGGCGTGCATATATATATCACCGCGGATATCAGAATGAACATTTTCCAGATTGTTTGACAGTATCATAGCAAAACCTCCAATGGCTAAATTCGTGCTTGATTATATCACCTGAATGTGCTATAATCAAATATATATCAGTATAGAAAATATAAATTTAATTTATGGGTGAATTCTATGTTTAAATACTCAGACTACATATACGAAATCTATAAAGAAAAAAGCTTCACAAAAGCTGCCAAAAACCTTTTTATTTCCCAGCCCGCACTCAGTGCAACAGTAAGAAAGCTTGAAGAAGAAATGCAGGTGCAGCTGTTTGACCGCTCAACAACCCCCCTCACTCTCACTCTGGAAGGGGAGGCATATATAAAAGCTATTGAAGATATTTTCAGTATAAAGAGGGATTATGAGAATTATATTATTGATGTTTCAAACTTAAGCGTGGGAAGTATCTCTGTAAGCGGTGCTAACTTTATATCGTCCTATGTTCTTCCCAGAATTATAGTGCCTTTTTCCGAAAAATATCCAATGATAAATATTGATCTTCTTGAGTCGAATTCAAAAACACTTGTTGAAGAGCTGATTGAAGAAAAAATAGAACTGCTGATAGACTATAGCTTTGACCCGAAGCTTATTGAATCATATCCTCTTTTTGACGAAACAATTCTTTTGTGTGTTCCAAAAAGTTGCGAAGCAAATAAAGAGCTTTCCGAATATGCCCTCACATGCCATGATATTCAGAATGGCAGCTATAAAAGTTTCAAAACACCAATAGACCTTTCTGTTTTGAAAGATGAAAAGTTTCTTATGATGAAAACGGGTAACAGCATGAATTATCACGGATTCAAAATGTGTGCAGAAGCAGGGTTCAATCCTGAGGTAACCATTTTTTTTGACCAGCTTATGACTGCATATAATATGACATCATCAGGATTAGGTGTTTGTTTTGTAACAGATACCCTTGTTAAAGCGGTTGCCCCCGATGAAAATCTTGTTTATTATAAAATAAACAGCGAATATGCCAAAAGAACTGTGTATCTTCTTCATAAGAAAAAACGCTATCTTAATAAAGCTGTTAAGGAATTTATAAAAACCGCAATAAATGTTTACAGCTGATGAATATTAAAATTGAATAATATAAACTGAAAACCTGCCGCATAATAATTGGCAGGTTTTTAGTTGAAAAAAGATACGAAAGATCCAGAGAATTTATTGGTGATATACTCGCTTACGCTCGCTTGATATATTTGCTTTGCAAATTCGATATAACTTACGGACAGTCGAGGATGCCTGTCACTACAAAAACATTTGCACGGAGCGCAACATCATTTACATCGAAGGTGTAACATCGTTGATGCAAAGCATCACATCATTTGTGCGAAGCACAACTTCATTTTGTGTCCGCTAAAAGCTAAATGATGTTCAGGCTTCGCCTGAAATAGTGTTGACTGCAAGCGGTCAAATGATGTTGTGTCCTAAGGACACAAACACAAAAAAAGAACGCAATTTGCGTTCTTTTTCTAAGCTGGTGATCGGACTTGAACCGACGGTCTATTGATTACGAATCAATTGCTCTACCGACTGAGCCACACCAGCATATTTTATTCTTATACATTATACAATAATTATTTTTTCAAGTCAACTCCTATAAGTAACAAAATAACCGATACCATCATATATATATAATATCTTATCAGGGGGTGTGATAATGTGTTTTAAAGCACTTTATAAGAAAATTGCTGTGTTTTGTATAATAGGTTTTGTTGTCGGAATAATATTTGCCATTATTATGCCTCCGATTGTGATTGCAGTTGTAGAAGGTCTTCTCCTGGCATTTTTGTGTATTTGTTATTTTTGCGGATAGTTTATTAATTAAATTGAAAGGATATGTTAATTATGAAAGTTGTTGTCTGGAATGCTCCTAAGTTTTTTAAAGGGATTTTAAAGAAACTATTCAGAATTAATTCATAGAAGTCTGGGTTTAACTGAATTTGTGTTGCAGATATTCTCTTTTTTAAAAAAACCTCTCTTAAAGAGAGGCTTTTTTTATATAAGGGCTAGTTGTATAATCTTTCCCGCTATATCTTAATTCGGTGCTGTTTGCACAAAGCGAACAAAAATCTGTTGCGTTAATATCAGTTTTAAGCATTGCATTTTCTTTTTTATAGTCGGCAAGCTTGGTTATAATATCAAGAGATGAATTTCCTTTTATTCTGTTTATAAGCTTTCCGCCATTTTTGCCTATCCCCAAAATCCTGATGTATCCGGGGGCTGAATCATAGCATATATCAAGAAGAATACTCATCACATATCTTTTAATCCTGTGAAGTGTGTATCTTTTACTTGTGCACATATCAAACAGCTCATCTATAGAACATGCTTTTTTTGCAGAATTAAGAATAAGGTCACCCAGTCCGTCTTCATATCCTTTAATAGTTTTAAGTTTTTCCCGTGATGTGTTTCTTAATACTCCCAGAATATAGCTTTCAGCATTTTTTAAATCATATAACTCTCCGGCTTCATATAAATCAGCATACATTTCGTAGTTTTCACTATTGCGCATCATTCTTCTTATTTCTGAAGCGCTCATATATCCGTCATTTGATGCCTGCCCGTGATAGTCGTTATCTCTTTTGATGCATAGGGGAGTGATGTCAGAATTCAAGTTTTGCAGAGCCTTTATATAGCAAATGCCAAGGGTGTTATTGGGCTTAAAAAAATCCTCACTAGCACCCGGCATACATTCGGTAAGTGCTTTTTGTGATGCAGCAGGGTAACTTAATCCGCTATCCAAATTTCTTTTTATAATACTGTTGAATTCATCACTTTCCATAATACTTGCAGCTTTTATTAAGTCGTTGATATTTCCACATTCGCTTCCAAAGGAAATAGCATCAATAATTCCCAATTTATCGAGAATATCAACTGCACCTCTTGCAAAAATATCGGCAGACTGTAAAACATAATATGCAGGAAGCTCAATAACCAGGTCGGCACCGGCATCAATTGCAGACTTTGCCCTTAGCCACTTGCTTAGTATAGCGCATTCGCCCCTTTGAACCATACTTCCGCTCATTATGCAGACAATATTTTCGCATCCATAAAGCTTAATCGTTTCCTGAATATGGTATTTATGACCAAAATGGAAGGGATTATATTCACAAATTATTCCAATAGTGTTAAATTTCAAAAAAATCATCCACTTTCATTAAAAACCTATTGACATTTTAACATAAAATATGTATAATAGTCAATGTTGATTAAAACTGAATATGCATGCACCTTTAGCTCAGCTGGTAGAGCACCTGACTCTTAATCAGGGTGTCCAGGGTTCGAGTCCCTGAAGGTGTATAACATAAGGGGCTGTCTCACTAAAAAAGTGAGACAGCTCTAAATTTTTGCACACAAAAAGCCGCAGAAGTATAGATACTTCGCGGCTTTTGTGGTATAATTAATTATGCTCAATAAATCAAAAATACAAGTTGATTATACAACAAAAACAAGAAATTTTCAACTGGTTTTTCCAATTAATTTTGAAATTAATATTCCGGCAGATGATTCGGTACGCTTGCTAAGCAATGTATTGGAGGAGATTGATTACACAGAGCTGTATAGAGCGTATTCTCGAAAAGGGAAAAATAATGCAGTGTCACCGAAGAATCTTTTTAAAGTCCTTGTGTATGCATATATGAACAACATATATTTGTCAAGACCAATTGAAACTGCATGCAAAAGAGATATTAACTTTATGTATCTTCTTGAAGGTGCAAAAGCACCTGACCATAATACAATTGCCAGATTTAGAAGTGAACGATTAAAAGATATCATAGATAATCTTTTTAATCAGGTTGTCCTGTTACTGAAAGACTATGGTGAATTATCGTGTGAAAATCTTTTTGTAGATGGTACTAAGATTGAAGCCAATGCAAATAAATATTCTTTTGTCTGGAAGAAAACAATATTGAAAAATCAGGCAAAATTACAAGATAAAATGCACAAAGAATTGCCTGCTCTTCTTGATAAATATGGATTTAAGATGTATCTGGCAGAAGATATTAAAGCAAAAAGATTAAAGAAAATCATAGATAAACTCAACAGGATTAAATCCACAGTAGTTTTTGTATCAGGAATTGGCAAGCGAAAAACAGATTTTCAAAGAGATTACGAGCTTCTTTGCGATTGGTATGAACGCGAGAAAAAGTATGAGTACTATCTTCGTAGAATGAAAGACAGAAACAGTCTTTCCAAAACGGATGAGAGTGCAACATTTATGCACCTTAAAGAAGATCATATGAGAAACTCACAACTTAAACCTGCGTACAATGTGCAGATTGCAGTTGATGCAGAATACATAGTAGCTGCAGAAATATTTAACGATAGAACAGATGTCAATACATTTGTACCATTTATGGAAAAGATAAAGAAACAACTTGGTTTTAAATATATGTATCCAACCGCTGATGCAGGATATGAAAGTGAAGAAAACTATACATATTTTGAAAACAATGGACAAAAGCCGTGCATTAAACCAGCAAATTATGAACAGACAAAAACAAGAAAGTATAAAAACGACATTGGCAGAGCTGAAAATATGCAATATGATGAAAATACAGACACATACACTTGTCATTATGGAAGAAAGCTTGTTAATGTCGGTATAAGAAAATCCAAAACATCAAGTGGATATATATCTGAAAAAACAATGTACCAATGCGAAAGCTGTAAGGGATGCCCATACAAAGCACAATGCATAAAGCATAATGCAAGGTGCAACACACCACTTGAAGAAAGAACCAAACGATTTGAACTATCCAAAACATTTAAAAAGCAGCGAGAAGAAATGCTTGAAAGAATCAATACAAAACAAGGTATATTACTAAGGATAAATCGTTCAATACAAGTCGAGGGCGCCTTTGGAGTATTAAAAGAAGATATGGGATTTCGTAGATTTTTGACAAGAGGAACAGCCAATGTCAGGACAGAAATTCTATTGCTTTGTTTAGCATACAATGTTCAAAAATTGCACAACAAGACGGTAGCAAACCGTCAGGGACAATTTTTGCATGAGATAAAAGTAGCGTAAAAAGAGAAAATCCAAATTAAATAGTTCGTAAAACAACGAGCTTTATTTTGTGTACAAAAAATTCAAAGAAAATCTAAAAGTTATCCACATTTTGGGCAGAAAATGAGGGCGTTGCCTCAATTGAGTGAAAAATCACTTATTGAGACACGCCCTTTTTAATGGAATTGGAAAATTGGTTTGGAATGAGCAAACTGAACCGAAGGCGTACAAAGGTACGCGGAGAGTGAAGTTTGCTCATAGCAAAAGGCATATAAAAAAATGAAAATATCGTTTGAAACGATATTTTCCCACATTAGCATAATTTATAAAACTGTCATTTATACATTACTGCTTTTTGAATTTATTTGCCTTTTGCGTTCCGGACAAATTTTACATTCCATTACGGTTGTTTTCCGATGTATGCAAGTATACCACCGTCAACATAAAGCACATGACCGTTAACAAAGTTTGAAGCATCAGACGCTAAGAACACTGCAGGTCCCATTAAATCTTCAGGATCTCCCCATCTTTCAGCTGGTGTTTTAGCGAGAATGAAGCTGTCGAATGGATGTCTTGAACCGTCAGGCTGTTTTTCACGAAGGGGAGCAGTCTGAGGTGTTGCAATGTATCCGGGTCCTATGCCGTTACACTGAATATTCTGTGCACCATATTCAGAGCAGATATTTCTGGTAAGCATTTTCAATCCGCCCTTAGCTGCTGCATATGCAGAAACAGTTTCTCTTCCGAGTTCACTCATCATTGAGCAGATGTTAATGATTTTTCCGTGACCTTTTTTAATCATAGAAGGAATAACTGCCTTAGACATAATAAATGGAGCATTAAGGTCAACATCAATAACCTGTCTGAATTCTGCAGCCGACATTTCTGTCATGGGAATTCTTTTGATGATACCTGCGTTGTTAACTAAGATATCAATAACGCCAACTTCTTTTTCAATTGTAGCAACTAATTCTGCCACTGCAGCTTCGTCTGTAACATCGCAAACATAGCCTTTTGCTTCGATGCCTGCTTCTTTGTATGCTTCCATTCCTTTGTCAACGAGCTCCTGTTTAATGTCGTTGAAAACAATTTTAGCACCTGCTTTTGCAAAACCTGATGCAATAGCAAAGCCAATACCATAGGAAGCACCTGTAACGAGTGCAACTTTTCCGTCAAGACGGAAACTGTTCATATCAAACATTTTAATTACCTCCGTTTTATAATAATATTATCTTAAATCTTTTGTTTCAATGTGGTCCATATCGGTGAATTCCTGATTTTCGCCGCACATAGCCCAGATAAATGAATAAGCTTTTGTACCAACACCTGAGTGGATAGACCAGCTTGGGCTGATAACTGCTTCTTCGTTGTGCATAATAATGTGTCTTGTCTGTGTGGGTTCGCCCATCATGTGGAATACAACGTCGTTGTCTTCCATATCAAGATATAAATAAACTTCCATTCTTCTGTCGTGTGTGTGGCAGGGCATTGTGTTCCAGTTCGAGCCGCATTCAAGCTCTGTAAGACCCATAGAAAGCTGGCAGCATTTCATTACCTCGGGATGTA
>JAFSBJ010000068.1 GCA_017437345.1 Clostridia bacterium
ATTATCGACTGGCCGTATGAGGTGGAGAAATGAAAACTATAAAAATTACCGTTATGAAAATGGCGCAATATAATGATTTGATAGAAAAATATGAAAACCCAATTGAACACACCTGCGATATGAGGCTAGGTCAGGAGTTTATTTCCGTTGGTGGAGAAAAGCCTGAAAATATGTGCGATTCTGCTTGGGAAAGTATGGAATACTTTGTAAAAGAGCTTTCAAATGGTGGCGGAAATTTCTATGATGGCTGGATGAAAAACAAAAAATCGGCTATGATTTCCTGCAATGACGGATTCAGACCGGTCAGTTTTTACATAGAAGTTATATAGGGCTTATCTTTGAGTAATATGCACAAGCTGACATCAAAAGAATACTAATTTCATGGCTTGGGACGCTCTGGATAATTAATAATGAAAATTTGAAATACCGCTATTCCTTTTTTGCATTTGTTAAAATAAAAAAAACTTGGTAAACTGATATATATTTCAATAGGAGGTAATACATATTATGGAAATTTTATTGGTTTGCCTTACTTTTTTTGCGTCAATTCTTGCCCTGTTATTTGTGGCAATAACTGCAAAAAAAGTTTTAAAAGCATCAGAAGGCAATGAAACAATGAAAAAAATAGCAGGCTTTATAAGAAAAGGAGCCAATGCCTATTTGAAGCGTCAGTATAAGGTGGTTTCCGTTTTCTTTGCCTGTATGTTTGTTATTTTGTGTGTAATGGCATATCTTGGGTTTATAACGCCTTTTGTTCCCTTTGCCTTTGTATCAGGTGGATTTTTCTCCGCTTTTTCAGGCTTTGTGGGAATGAAAATAGCAACCCAGGCAAATTCCCGAACAGCCAACGCCTGCGTCAAAAGCTTAAACGGTGGCTTGAAGATAGCATTTTTGGCAGGCTCTGTTATGGGCTTTACGGTTGTAGGTCTTGGTCTTTTAGATATTTCATTATGGTATGCAATATTAAAATTTGGCTTTAAGCTCCCCGTATCTGAGGTTACCGGTGCAATGCTCACCTTTGGTATGGGTGCATCATCAATGGCTCTTTTTGCCAGAGTTGGCGGCGGGGTTTTCACCAAAGCTGCCGATGTGGGAGCCGATCTTGTTGGTAAGGTTGAAGCAGGTATTCCTGAGGATGACCCAAGAAATCCTGCTGTAATTGCAGATAATGTTGGTGATAATGTTGGTGATAATGTTGGTGATGTTGCCGGAATGGGTGCTGATTTGTATGAATCCTATGTAGGCTCAATCATATCCGCAGCAGCTCTTGGTGTTGCAGCATTTTCCAAAAATGCAACTGCAGCTGTTGCTATTCCGATGGTTATGGCAGCTCTTGGAATTATTGCCTCTATTATAGGCACATTTCTTGTCAGAACCGGAGAAAACACCGACCAGCGCCTTCTTTTAAAAGCACTTCGAAGAGGCACAAATTTCAGTGCTGTGCTTATTGCAATAATAGCATTTCCTCTTGTGTGGTTTGTGCTTGGAAAGGAAAACATCGGTCTTTATGTTGCCATTCTTTCAGGTCTTGTAAGCGGTGTTTTAATCGGTGTTTCAATCGAATATTTCACATCCGACACATATAACCCCACCAAAAGACTTGCAAAAACCTCAGAAACCGGCTCTGCCACAATAATCATAGGCGGAATGAGCCTTGGAATGTTGTCAACAGCACTTCCGGTTATTATAGTTGCAGTTTGTATCCTTCTTGCATATTTCGTATCAGGCGGCAGCACTTCTGCTTCAATGGGACTTTATGGTATAGCTCTTGCTGCAGTTGGTATGCTCTCAACCCTTGGTATAACCCTTGCCACCGATGCCTATGGCCCCGTTGCCGATAATGCAGGCGGCATAGCTCAGATGTCAGGTCTTGACCCAAATGTAAGAGAAAGAACAGACGCCCTCGATTCTCTGGGCAACACCACAGCCGCAACAGGCAAAGGCTTTGCCATAGGTTCAGCAGCCCTTACAGCCCTTGCCCTTATTGCATCCTATGTTGAAAGAATAAAAGCAGTTGGCGGCGCCGGAATAGCTCTTGATATGAGCTTAATGAACCCTGCTGTTTTAGTAGGATTGTTTATTGGCGGATGTCTGCCATTTGTTTTTGCAGCGCTCACCATGGAATCTGTTGGAAGAGCAGCACAAAGCGTTGTAAAAGAGGTAAGAAGACAGTTTAAGGAAATTGCCGGAATAATGACGGGCGAAGCTGAGGCCGATTATTCATCGTGTATTGATATATGCACCAAATCAAGCCTTAAAGAAATGATAATGCCAACTGTGGTTGCAATTGTTGTTCCTGTAATAACAGGACTCATTCTTGGCTACAACGGTGTTATAGGTATGCTTGCCGGAGCAACCGTTTCAGGCTTTTTAATTGCAATTCTTATGTCCAATTCAGGCGGCGCCTGGGATAATGCCAAAAAGCATATAGAAAGCGGTAATTTTGGCGGAAAGGGAAGCCAGCAGCATAAGGCAGCAGTAGTTGGCGACACAGTGGGCGATCCTTTCAAAGACACAGCAGGCCCTGCAATAAATATTTTAATAAAGCTTTTATCTATGGTTTCAATAGTGTTTGCAAAGCTTATTGTTAAATATCATTTGTTCAAATAATCAGTTTAAAAACAAGGCAGATTTACGACCAATCCGTAAATCTGCCTTTTTAAAATAAAATTTGTTATCTTTTTCCCTTAGGTTTGCATATCAGCGAACATAAAAATCCAAAGAAAATAGCAGCCGATATTCCCGTTGCCGCGGCAGTTGCACCTCCGGATAATGCCCCTAAAATTCCCTTTGCCTTAACTGCTTTTTCAGCACCCTTGGCAAGAGTATATCCAAAACCAATAATAGGAACACTCGCTCCGCCTCCTGCAAATTCAAGAAGCGGCTCATAAATTCCAATGGCTGTGAGAATAACCCCTGCCACCACATAGCTCACCATTATCCTTGCGGGAGTGAGCTTTGTTTTGTCTATTAAAATCTGGGCAAAAGCGCAGAATAATCCGCCAACCCAGAAAGAATTAAAAAGCTTTAGCCAGTCCATTTTCTACACCCTTTCACCACCCACAGCATGTGATACCCCGGCAATACTCTCTCCAACAAGCACCCCCGTTGGGCTCATAAGCGCCCCTGTTCCAACAAGGAGCATCCGGTTTATTTCTCCCTGCTTTATTTTCTTTGCAAAAAAACCACTGAAAACCGATGCAATGCATCCGCATCCGCTGCCTCCGCTTTTAACATTCTGGGTTTGCCTGTTAAAAATAATTTTTCCGCAGTCGGTGTGGTTTGTAAGCCCAATTCCCTTTTCAGAAAGAAGCTCAAGAAGAATATCTGAGCCAACGCTTGCCAGATCTCCTGTCACCACAAGGTCATAATCTTCCGGGCTACGCCCCGTTTCGTCAAAATGAGTATAAATGGTGTCGGCAGCAGACGGTGCCATTGCCGCACCCATATTATTGGCATCAGTAATTCCTAAATCCACCATTTTCCCAATGGTCACATCGCTTATCCTTGCAAAACCTTTTTCTCTTCCTGCAACCACACACCCGCTCCCCGTCACAGTCCATTGTGATGTTGGCGTTCTCACCTCACCATATTCCAGCGGAAAGCGATATTGCTTCTGACTCGAACAAAAATGGCTTGATGCAGTAATCGCCACATTTTCTGCAAAATTTCCTTCAAGAAGCATTGCCCCGACTATGAGTCCCTGGGCAAAGGTTGAACAGGCGCCATATAGCCCTAGATAGGGAATACCCAGCTCTTTAAGACCAAAAGAGCTTGCTGTGCACTGATTAAGAAGGTCTCCGGCAAGTATCAGGTCGATTTCGTCAGGTGTTTTACAGGCGGATGTGAGCGCTCCTGAGACTGTGTTTTTCATAAGGGTGCTTTCTGCCATTTCCCAGCTTTGCTGACCAAGCATATCGTCTGTATAGATTCCGTCAAAAAACTCTCCCAAAGGCCCTTCGGCTTCTTTTTGTCCAACCGATGAAAATGCAGACTGAATAAACACATTCTCTACTGTGTGAGTTTGTCGTCTCATTTTAAATACCCCCGTTTAAAAAGTAATAAATAATTCCGTAGATAACAGAAGAACATATTCCATAAACAATAACCGGCCCCGCAATAGTAAACATCTTTGCTCCGACTCCAAGGATATAGCCTTCTGTTTTATATTCAATAGCAGGCGAGGCAACGCTGTTTGCAAAGCCCGTTATAGGCACAAGGCTTCCGCCGCCGGCATATCTTGCAATATCATCATAAATTCCTATCCCTGTCAAAAAAGCACCAATAAATATCATTGCAGCTGAGGTAAGAGATGCAGTTTCTTCTTTTCCCAAATCAAACATGGAAATTGCCGAATTTATAATCTGCCCCAAGGCGCAGAAAAGTCCACCAATAACAAATGCAAAGCAGATATCTTTTATAAGAGGGGACGGGGGCGAATTTTCTTTAACGATTTTACTGTATTCATCCTGCGATAGGTTCTTTTTCATTCAAAACAATCCTTTCCGCCATAAACCCACCGGGCCTTTGGCTGTTTTTTTCTGAATTTTCAAAAATACAAATCATAAGTATCAAAGCCAGAAATATCAGAAGAACAGCAGATGCAATTCTTTTAATGTTCATATTTATCACCACATTTACTATTTGTAATTTAAAAATTAAATATAATTGAAAAATATAGAAATTGAAAAAATCTTTGTGAATTTTAATCATTAAAGCATGGTAATTTTTGTGGGCGTTTATGTGAAATATATAAACTGAAAAAATTTTAAAAAATAGGTTGACAAAAGGCTGTTTAAGTGATATAATTCTTTTTGTTGACGCAATAAGCGAGCATGCTGGAATTGGCAGACAGGCACGTTTGAGGGGCGTGTGTTTATGACGTGTGGGTTCAAGTCCCACTGCTCGCATCAAAAAAAGAACGCAATCTGCGTTCTTTTTTTGTGTTTGTGTCTGCAGGACACAACATCATTTGACCGCTTGCGGTCAACACTATTTCAGGCGAAGCCTGAACATCGTTTATCTTTAGCGGACACAAAATGAAGTTGTGGTTCGCATAGTTAAAAGGCAAATATAATATAACTGAAACCGAAGGTTTCAATAACACTTTTGATTTATCAAAAATATCACTCCATCGGAGATGAAATAGCATCAAAAAATCCTGTATCCAGTTAATTTACCTTCCCAAAGGAACACTCATAATGGTGTTCTTTTTTTGTTTTTAAAATAAAATTTTACATATGAATAAACCAAATCAAAAAATATTAAAAATTTGACCGAAAATTCTTGACTTTACTATCTTGCAGGGCTATAATTATCGGAGTATCTAAGCTAGCCATTGGGATAATACTCCAATGGCTAACCGCAGGAGGTAATAGCTATGAGTAAAAAAACTTATGCAATAGACATGGTAAACGGTTCAATTTTTAAAAGTATGGTGGCATTTGTTGTTCCTCTTATTGCGGGCAACATCCTGCAGCTTCTCTACAATGCGGCGGACATCATCGTTGTAAGTCGTTATGCCGGTAGTGAAGCAATGGCATCTGTGGGAG